>JAGCEE010000029.1 GCA_017650795.1 Clostridia bacterium
AAAATAAAGGTAATAATAAATGGATAGATAATAATGAAATAAAAAATACAGCAAAACAAAAAGCAAACAGCTGGAAAAAAAAACTCAAGCAAATACATAAACAAAGAAAAGGATTATATAGAAAATGCAGAAGTGCCACTACTTGCAAGGGCAGATTTTACGGTAAGATTGCCAAAAATTAGGCTTTATTATGTAGCTTTTAACAAAATCAATGATTTAAAAACACTAGATACAAAAATAGGTAAAACTTTTGGTGTTTCTATGCCTTTTGTTTTACCAAATGGTATGAGTATTAAAGATGCTTGCAGGGTTGTGTCATTTTTATTTGACAAGGTAGAAAGAGAAAACATAAACATAGTTCCTGGTTCAGAAAGTTGCGTATGTATGGTTAATAAACTTTTAAGCAAATATGGTTTTAGTGCAATGGAGAGTGCCGAAAGAGGTCATTTTTATACAGAATCAAATTACAAACCAGGCAAAAAAATACAAACAGATGTCTTTCCGGTGTGCAACAAAATTGAAGGCACGGTAGATTTGTTTACTATTGGAGGAAGTGTAAGAATCTTCAAAAAGACAGATTTAGCAAAAAGATATTTTAATTGGTACATAAAGGGTGTGACAGCCAAAGATATTAAAAGTATTTATGAAAGCATTGGACAACAATACATATTGCAAGAGCAAACAAAGTTATATAAATAATATCTTTTACAATAAGTAAATATCACCAAAAAAAAAACAGAGCAAATACTCTGTTTTTTTAATATTCAATAATTTTATAGTTCCCTAAATTCTTCATCAAAGTTTCTGGTGTTTTCGTCAAACTTTTTTGCAAAAGAAGATAATGCCTTTTTCTTTTCTTGTTCTCTTTGTTTTAAAAACTTGTCTCTATATTTTTTGCCAAACTTTGAATACATAAATTTTAGCCATAATTTGTTATGTTTACCTTCACGGTCATTGGTTAAACTAAATGTGTTATCATCTTTTGGTGCAGTATAAAAATCAAAATCGGTAAAAATATATTGTTCGTAATCGGTTTTAAATGTTATTGTTTCGCTCTTTTTACAATAATCATATATGTTTTTAAATTCATACATATCAGGAATTAAAGTTATTATATCTTTTGTTGTTGATTTTAAAAATTCAATAACTTCATCTGGCGACAATTCTTCAATAAACATATAACTCTCCCAAAAATATTTATGTGCAAATAATGAAAACATAATAATGTATTAGTCTTAAATACTTGCACTCATATTTTATCATTACTTATAAAAAAAATCAAGTCATAAAACCAGACATTTTATTCATGTAGTGGTAAGTCGTATTATGCCAATCAAGCAAAGCTGAAATTGATGTTTGGTATAAACTAAGTAGATAACACTAAAAACAGGTAAAAGCAGAGGATAAAAACTCTGTTTTTTTAAACCAAAAAGAATATACAAACCATTAAAAATTATTGTATAATAGTTGTTGGAGAATATATGGTAGAAAAAGTATTTGAAAGTGAAAGACTATTATTTAAACCCTTTTCAAGTTTAACAAGTAAGGAAAAAGGTATAATAATTCAAAGTTGGTCCAATCCATTTAATGCAAGGTATAATTCAACAAAAGACGCAAAAAAATCGGTTTTAAATATTTCTAAACTAACCGAACCAACATTCAAAGATTTAAACAATTTTTATGATTGTATGTATTATAGAGCAGTTTTTGATAAAAGCACAAACCAAATAATTGGCACATGCAGATTTGGAAAGTATTATCGCACGAGCAATAATGATTGTTGGGATTTTGGTTTTAATGTACTATTAAAGCATTGGTATAAGGGCTATGGAACAGAAATACTTGGTAAAGTTGTTAAAATTGCAAGGCAAGATGGCATCAAAAGTTTTATTGGCAGTGCAGATGCAGAAAACATTGGTTCATATAAAGCAATGATAAAAAACGGATTTGCATATGACGGCATAGATGCTGACGGCGATTTTGTATATAAATTAGATTTAGCCAAAGCAGAAAATAAAAAAGATAATATAAATCAAAATTGGAATGATTATATTGCAAAATTAAAACAAAAGCTAGGCTTGCAAATGTTTGAAAAATTAGAAAACATAAATATTAAAATTAAAGAAATTGTTAAACAAATTCAGAATGGCGAAGATGAAAACCAACTTGCAAATGAGTATTACAAACAATTGTTTCAAGAATGACTATAAATTAGTTGTTTAAATATGGGTATTGCAAATAATAGGTGGCTGTGTTAAACTTATAACAAGTGGAGGATAAAAGTTGCAAACAGAAAGAGATGATGTGATAATTAGGCACGGAAAGCAGGAAAACTTGCCATACGGTTGGAAAGAAATAATAGAACAGCCAAATGAACAAGAAATGCAAAAACGCATTGATGAAATGTT
>JAGCEE010000282.1 GCA_017650795.1 Clostridia bacterium
CAAGATATTTTGGATGAAGAAGAAACAATTAGAGATTTACTTGATGATATAATGGGGCTTTCTTCTGAATACTCAAGTATTGACCTAAAAGAATTAGATTCTAGAAAGCTTAATAGGTTTACAGGTTCGTTTGATGTTGAAACGCCAAAATGTAAGGCTCTATTTAACCCTACACACAATGCATTACTTGTTTATACAATTAATAATATTAACTCAACTATTTATGATAGTGTTGGAGCTGCAAACTTCCCAGACTTTGTTGAGTACGATGGAGATATAAACCTCCTATCTAGAATGGGAGCAATACAAGACATATTAACAAGTGCTTGCGAGGCATATAGCAGTCTTGAAAATGGAGAAGGATTAGAAGCAATAGAGGGTACAGATGAACTTCAAGCAATGTATGATGCGCTTGAATCAACCCCATTTACATCTTCTGCAAAAGACGCAATCGTAGAGTATATTACAAGCATGTTAATGCCATAAAAATAATAAAAATGGAAATTGATTTTAAACATAGTCCAGTAATGTTAAACGAAGTGTTGTCGGGGTTAAATATTAACCCCGATGGCATTTATATTGACTGCACACTTGGTGGTGGTGGCCACAGTGAAAAAATATTAGAAAAACTTAACCCAAACGGAATGTTAATTGGTTTGGATAAAGACCAAGATGCAATAGATTTCACAACAAAAAAACTAAGCACTTATAAAAATTTTAAATCATTCCACACCGACTTTAAAAATGTTGATGAAGTTTTTGATGTTTTACAAATTGATAAAGTTGATGGTGTTTTAATAGATTTGGGAGTAAGTTCATATCAGTTAGATACGGCAAGTAGGGGGTTTAGTTTTAGATTTTCTGGGCCACTTGATATGAGAATGGATAAATCACAAAATTTAACTGCATATGACGTTGTAAATACATATTCATACGAGCAATTAGTAAAAATTTTTTTTGAATATGGTGAAGAAGAGTTTTCTAAAAGTATTGCAAAAAATATTGTTAAGCAAAGGGAAATATCTCCGATAAAAACCACATTAGAGCTTTCAAAAATTATTGAGGATGTAATACCTAAAAAGTTTGTTTTTAATCGTGGTGGAGCCGACAAAAAGGTTTTTCAAGCAATAAGAATAGAAGTTAATGACGAACTTGATAAACTTTACGAAACAATAATATATTTGGCAAAAAAACTAAAAAGTGGTGGACGTATTGCCATATTGACCTTTCATTCCTTAGAAGATAGAATAGTTAAAAATGCTTTTAAAGAATTATGTACCGATTGCATTTGTCCACCAAAAACACCTATTTGTATTTGTGGGCATAAAGCAATAGGCAAATTAGTAAATAAAAAGCCAATAATTGCAGGCGCACAGGAACAAGAACAAAATTCACGTTCAACTTGTGCAAAATTACGAATATTAGAAAGAATATAAGGAGGAAGTATGTTTGAGGATAGAGGCAAATACGAGTTTACAAAGTTTGATAAAAATGCACGAACACAAGTTGCATTAGAAGAACAAAAAAATCAATCACAATCACAGCAAGAATCTATTGCTCATAAAAGATTATTTAGTTTTCACGAAAAAGAATTAAGTAAAAAAACAGAAGACACTAATCCTTTATCAAATATTGAAAATACACCTAATCTTAATAATCTTCCAAGTTCTTCATATTTAAAAAAATTTGAAAACCAAACAATTTTGGATACAGAAGAGTTAGTTAATACTGCTGAAAATCAAGAGGAACAAGAACAAATAAATCTAGAAGAAAATACAAAACAAGCAGATAGTTTTGAATACATTTCACTTTTAGAGAATAACACAGAAATAAATGTAAATGCTAATCTTGTTAAAAAAGAACTAGAAAAAGCATCACCAAAACCAAAAAAAAGTTTTTCTTTTAGAATAAAACTATTTGCTTCTGTATATGTTATATTAGTGGCATTATTTGGCGGTTGGGTTATTGGCAATGCAATAGATTTGGCAAAAACAAATGCAATGCAGTACGAAACCGTAACAAAAACAGAGGAAGTAAGCCAAAATATTTTTGATATTGTGACAAGTATTAACAACTTAAATAACGCATCTGGAAATCCCGAAGATGAAACTCTGCTTGTAAAAATTGCCACCGAAGAGATTGAAATTGTACCACACGAAATAATAGAACCAAATGAATACAAACAGGATTCAAATTGGTTTGATGTATTTACAAATTGGTTCGGTGGAATATTTGGGGGAAATTAAAACAAAATGAATGAGTATAGTTTATATTCATTACAAAAGAGGATATTAGCATTAGTTTGCATAATATCCTTTATTTTTTTATTCTTGTTTGGAAGATTGTTTTATATACAGGTAGTTTGTAGTGCCAAGTTGCAATCAAAAGCCGAAAGCCAATGGACTAGGGATTTACCTATTACAGCAGAAAGAGGTAAGATTTTAGATAAAAATGGGGCTGCACTTGCTGTATCTTACACAACATATAATGTTTATACAAGGTACAGAGAAATAAAAGATTTAAATACTGTTTCTACTTTCTTGTCAAAAGAGTTAAATATGTCATTTAATGATGTATTTGAAAAGATTTCAAACTCAAAGGTTAGTGAAGTGTTAATAAAACAGCAAATATCACAAGACCTTGCAGAAGAAATACTATCTAGCGATATTTCTGGAATATTTTTATCGGAAAACTCATCAAGATATTATCCGTATGGTAATCTACTAACTCAAGTGCTTGGATTTACTTCTATTGACGGAAATGGACAGGCGGGAATTGAAGCGTATTATAATGAAAAATTAACAGGTGAAAACGGCTATTATATGCTTCAAAGCGATTTGCAAGGCAAAGAAATAGACAACACCCTAAGAACATATATAAAATCAGAAACAGGCGAGGATTTGACCCTCTCTATTGATGTAAATATTCAAATAATGTTGGAGCAAGCATTAAATAAGGCGTACGAAGAACAAAAAGCAAGGGGTGTTTTGGGTATTATTATGGAACCAAGCACAGGGAAAATACTTGCAATGAGCAATAAACCAAGTTTTGATTTAAATAATATACCAAGATATGATGTATCATCACTAATGGAAATGATAAAAAATAAATGTGTTGTAGATGTGTATGAACCCGGCTCAACCTTTAAAATACTTACAATGGCTGCCGCTTTGGAACTTGGGGTTGCAAGCGAACATGACCATTTTTATTGCTCAGGAAGCATGAGTGTTGATGGTCAAAAAATAAAATGTTGGAAGTCAATAGGACATGGATCTCAAACACTATATCAAGGATTTGCAAATTCTTGCAACTGTGTTTTTATGACGCTAGCACAAAGAATTGGCACACAAAAGTTTTATGAATATTTAAAAAAATTTGGTATTGGCGATAAAACAGGAATAGAAATATCAGGCGAAAGCAATGGAATAATGCTAAAAGAGAGTTTGGTAAAAAATGTTGATTTGGCAAGAATTGGTTTTGGACAAACTATTGCCGTGACGCCTATTCAACTAATTACAGCAATTAGTTCAATATTAAATGGAGGCTATAAGGTAAATCCAACCATACTAAACACAAATGAAATAAGCATAAATAATCAAATAGTTAGTGAGTCAACTAAAAATCATATATGCGAAATGATGAAGATGGTTGTAAACAAAACAGCAAAGTATTCTTTTGTGCCTGGATATGATATTGGTGGCAAGACAGGTACAGCGCAAAAATATGAAAATGGCAGTATTGCAAGAGGTAAATATGTATCAAGTTTTGTAGGTACTTATCCAGCA
>JAGCEE010000283.1 GCA_017650795.1 Clostridia bacterium
ACAATGTCTTTTAATGGGCTTAGACTCAATTCTTGATGAGCCAATATTTTATCTGCCCATAATGGTTTTCTTTCGTCTTTATCGTAAATCTTGCACCAATTAATCCTATCAATTAAATTTTGTGGATTTTCCAAATTTACATTAGGTAACTTATTCTTTATCCAATCAACAGAAAACTGAGTTTTATCTTCGGCAAATCTACAATTATTATAATCGGTTTGGTGTAAACCATTCAACCATTCTTGCTTGTATTCAGCTTCACTTAACATTCAAAATCCTTATTCAAACTTTTTATTTTACGGAGAACATTTGAATACTTATTGTATTTACTTTTAAACATATCCCAGTTAGCTTGGTCAGCTTTTTTACCATCTACCAACAAAGTATAAAAGACTAATTGGTTTTCTAATTTTTCCGCATTATATTGAGCGGTTTGTTTTACAACCACATCCATATCATCATCAAGAAAACTTTCTACAAACATATCAGCGCCGTTAGTAATTAGAAGCATGTATTTCTTCATACAAAGTCCTTATTCAAAGAGTTAATCCTATATTGAATTTTCTTAAACTTATCTAACTTTGCGTGAAACACATCCCAAGTATAATTATCAGGTGGATTACCATTTACCCTAAAGGAATAGGAATAGGAAATGAACCTATTTTCAAGTTGAAATTCAACCATTTTATGAGTAATCTCATCTAAACTTTCTGATTCAAAGTATTTCAATCTAGTTCTATCAAAACTTTCAATGTCAATACTATACATCTTCAAAATCCTTGTCAATGGTTTTCTTTCGTCTTTCAATAGTAAAGACCTTATTGTATAGTTCAATCCATTGGGCATGTTCTGGCTTACCTAGTAATAATTCAGTACCATTGTAAAGCATTAGCCTATATGCGGCTCCTTGATGGCTTTGACGATAAACATAATAAAGTCTAGCTAGTTCTTTCAAAGAATCGGCTGCCAATACATCCATTAACCTAACATTGTCCCAATCACGAATATGTAATTTGTAGTTATTTTTCAAAGTCATTCTCCAAGTCTTTAATTCTTTCTTTTATTTTAAGAATTTTTAGTTTTGGCATATAGTCACTATCCATAATTTCACAGGCTTCATCGTAAGTTTCGGTTAGTCTGCACCTTGTGTAAAAATGTAATGAAACATAAGTACGTTTCAAATAAGTTATATTGTTACAAACAGCAATACCAATACTTTGATTACTTACATACCGTAGTTTGGAAGGCAAGTACAACCAGCTATTGGTTGAATCCAATGCCATTTCTTTTTGTAAATTATATTTTACACAAAATTTGTCAAGTTCTTCCAATGTCATTTAAAGTCCTTTTCCAAACTCTTTATTTTCTTTTCAACCTTTTTCTGTTTACCATACAGCATTACTTGGTTGATTACAACCTTTTGACTTTCCAACCACTTTTCTAGTGTTTCGTAATCAAATTCATCATTAAGATTATAATTAATTTCGGTATTGATTGTACTAACGCTGGTCTTTCCATTTGGAAGATAAGTACATCTTAATGTTCTGTAATCTAACAAAAGAGTATAATCAGACCAATGTATAATATCCATTTGTGAACCATAACGAAACAATCCATCGTTTGTTTCGGGGCAATTTGTAAAGCCATCACATCTATCATCGTAAGTATAACCATACTTTTCAAAATAAGGTTTTAACTTATCAAGAAAAGCAATATACTTTTTTTCTATATCTTCTTTTTCTGCACTATTACCCAAATATATCATAATAATAAAAATAACAAAAACCTAGCATTTTGACAACACTAGGCTTGAATTATATGTTTAAGATGAAACTTTACTTAGACAAGTAGTAAACAAGTAGTGGGTGTGTTTCGTCTGGGTATGAATCCAAGTAGGACAACTTTACTTCCCTTTCATTGTTCATATACTGATTGTTGTATGCAGGGGCATTGTTAATCATTTGAATAACTTGGGCATACTTAACATTCAATTCCTTGACTGCCTTTTCGTAGTCAGCAAAGTTGGTAGTAATTTGGAGCTTACCTTGGTGGGTAATGATTTCACCCTTTTCATCCTTGTCGGCAAACTGTAATTGTAGTTGTTGAATTTCTTGCTTATACTTAGCAACATTCTGGTCAGTTTCTGGGTTAAATACACCATTCATAACTTCAACATACAATTGTTCAAGACCGGTCAAGTTAGCCAAAACACATTTGGTAACTTCCTTAGATACACCTCGTTCCGAAGCAACTTTGTTAAGAAAATCAAAAAGATTCTTGATTTCAATATTTTTCAACTTAACTTCTTTTGTATTCAATTCACTCATTTTTTAACCTCTTATATTATTGTTAAATCCAGTACACCGCTACAAGGTGTAAATGTTAGCTCACCAAAGTAAACTTTCTTATTTATATAATACAAATCACATCTTACGAATTTGAATGGCTTTACCAATTTCAAAACATAAGGAATCATTTGTTTAAGAATGTTTACTTGTGAAGGGAATAAATCTGCTTGTTCAGGTTCAGCACCAATGTACCAACTATTTTGTTTACCCTCTTCATTCACGAAAGCTATATATTGTTCGTAATTCTTACCGCACTTTCTTGTTAGTCCAATGCCTTCAATCTTACCATTTTCGCACCAAAAGCTCCAATCTAAAGGTTGTTGAACATAGACTGGTTGAACAACATAGCCAGGCTTAATCCACTTGTATTGAATTTCCAAACCTGATATGTAGGCATAGTTGGTGTTCAACCAACGATTCATATTATCAATAATTATTTCGTGCTTGGTAACATTTGGTGTATAGGGTAAGTTCCAACCAGAACCGTGGTTACATTTGATTATATAGTGCCAATCAGACGGTCTTTTGTCTAGGGTATCTAAGATACTACTATCAAAGGATTTGCCATACACAAGCCATTCTGTGGGCAACTGCAAGTCCTTTAAGCCAATATCTTCTAATTCCTTGTAAACCCCAACCTTATCACTCCATCTACTTTTTAAGTTGATGTATGGAATGTCAGGGTGTTCAATATCATCAAGTTTATATCTACAAATCCTATCCACAATGTTTTGTGGATTCTCAAAATTTACATCGGGCTTGTTAGCAAGCAACCAATTTTTAGCATATTGAACCTTGTCTTTTGCGAATCTACAAGATTCATAATCCCCGAGTCAATTCGCCCTTTAGGAATTTTTCTTTATGAACATTAATCATCAGTCCAAACCCATTAACTTTATCGTTTCAACCATTGTAAAATCTGGAATGTCATATCCACCGAAGTATTTATTTGCCCTTACATCTTGGGCATACCATTGATGGTCAACAGCCGCACTACCTCTTTCAAATTTCTTTTTCCAATCAATGTCGGACTTGATGTGGTAGTGGTATAATCTTAGACAAGCATTGTAATCAACATCACCATAGGTGGTGCTACTGATTCCAGTTCCATTGACAATAGAACATCTTTGTTTGTTTTCCAACTTTTCCTTCATAGGGTCAAAGATTACTGGCACATGACCATATTCTTCACCAGACTTAACTGTAAAATCGTATCTATACTTAGGGTCATAAACAACAATAGCCTTGCCTTGTGTAGATACATCGTTTCTTCTGTAAAAGTGTGTTTTAGTGTAGGACAATACCCTATCACCTACCCAAAAATCGTGAGTACTCATCAAGGTTTGTGGAACAAGTACGCAACCAGGTACACCCATATTGACTTGAAACTTTGTCATAGAACCCAAGTAGGTTTCAAGTGGTTCATAAACCTTACCCTTAAACTTAGGGTCATACTGTTCTACCATTTTCCAATAATCAAGGTAATACCAAAGAAATTCATCATCGTCAATAAAGGCAATCAAGTCATCCTTCTTAAATTCGTAACGATTTTGGTTAAGAATGTCGCTGAACAACTGCCATTGGTTAGGCCAGCCTTTAAGTTTTTCATAAGTATGTTCTGTACCTTCAATAAGCCAAGTCATAATATCACTTGAAATTGAAGGGGCAGAATCATTATCAATAAGATGAATACGATAACCCATCTTATCGTGATACTTGAACCATATACTTAAATCATCAAAGTTATAAGACTTAGTTAGACAGACGATGTGTTTCATAGCTTTTCCCCCAAAGATTCTTCCAATCTTTTTTCCAACATAGGAACTATAACCGTTACCAAGTTTTCCAAAATTCTAGGTTCAGTCCTATATTTTTCTTCATTCAATGCTATAATATAACATTCATCAAAAGTCTTGTCAAGGGTTTTGGCTGCAGGATTAAAATAATTTTCCCATTCCTTATCTAAATCCCAATAATCACAAATGTAATCAAATACATCTGACCAACGGTAGGCAGTTGTATTTGACCATCTATTAAGGGTTTCATCAATAAGTTTAGATTTAAATTCTTCTAATTGCATACTACGATTCCGTTCCCTTGAATGTGTTATATAATTCCACAAGTGCTACATTCAATTCTTCTGTTGTAATAGTGTCAGGCAACTCATCTTTAATTTGTTCCAAATATCTAGGGAACAAAGAAAGCAAGTTGAAATTCTCAGTATTGATTGTTACATCATCCTCTTCATTATCTGGTCTTGGGTCATTGAATGTATTTACTGGATAGGCAGGGTGTAAGGCATCCAATTCTCTAACCAAGTCATAGATTGTTTTGGTTTCCGATTGAAATTCGTAAGGTACGTGTATATCAACTACTTGTCCTGTAATCCTTGTCTTGTCAATGTTTGGATAAACAAAGATATTGAACTTCATAGATTGTGTATTGTTTTCCCAATGGAAATCATTTGTTTCTATATCCAATATTCCATAACCCCTCTCACAATTCTTGTCAATTCTAGTAATCTGATATGGTGAACCAATGTAGGTGATTGTCTTATCATCTTGATAAGTTCTATTTGTTCTATGGTGGTAGTGGCCAGTGTAGGTGTGCTTGAACTTGTTCAAAACATCTGTAATCAACAAACCACTACTTGATAATTGACCACCCATATCAAAGCTAATAATATCCAAGTGGGCAAAGGCATATTCGTAATTGTTCAATACGATTTGGTTAAAGTCACGATAGTCAGTAATCCAAGGTAACATAAGGACTTTCTTTGTACCAAACATTACTTCCGTTGGCTTTTCATAGACAGTTACATTAGGTAACAAGTCCAATGATTTAAGGCTATTGACTTCGGTAGTGTTAGTATGGAAAATGTCGTGGTTGCCCACAACAATGTGAACATTGAAATCCTTTAATGTTTCTTTGAACAAATTCAATACAACATTTTCAGTTTGAACATTTACTGCAAAACGAGTATCATAAACATCACCACAAACAATAATCGTATCTATTTGTTTTTGTTTCAATTCGGGAACCAACTGATTCTTGAAGAATCTTAATTGTGATTCTTGGAATGTGGCATCCGACTTCTTAACACCGGAAATGTAAATCTGCTATTAATGCTATTTTCATACTCACCAAAATATAATAAAATTATTATTCAAAATCAGAATTGATATTAAAAAGTTTAAACTTAACTTTTAATTTTTTCAATGCTTCAAGCATTTCTTCTTTTGTATGTACTTCTTTCCAGGTACAATTCCAAAAAGTATAAATCCAATTCAAACCAATAATAGATAATGGATTAGATTTTCTATCTTTCAATTCAAAAGTATCTAGTACAAAGACTGCCTTTTCGTCTTTGTACCAACCACTCATATCATCGGTTAAACGATTGTACATTATAACCAAAGTATCAGATATATCACCGAGTTGGTACATAACCCATTCTCGCTTACCATCTACCTGATACAAAAGTTCATTCATATCAAAAATGGAATACAAAGTTTTATCTATATCTTTTTGAATCATTGAAAATCCTTTTCCAATTCATCTATCTTTTCCGTGATAACCCTTCTCTTTTTTTCAAGCATAGCTCGCCAATAACCTTCAATCAAGTAGTTCAAATGTGATAAGTAATCATCATAGTTAGGGTCATCAGGTAAGGTAGGAATCAAGCCATCCAAATTCTTTGTTGCTACGATAGCATCAAAAGGCTTGTAATACCAAACTTCGGCACAAAACTTTATATCTTCATCACCGATGAACATAGTAAACAGTACCAATGGTTATGCCCCTATATTCTATTCCGATATAAAGATATATCACCTCGCTTGCTAATTACAAGGCTGTCAATGTGTTTGCTTTCAAGAAAATCAATAAAATTCATTACTTTACCTTCAATTCTGAGAACAAACTCTTCTTTTCAATTTCAATCACTTCATTCCAATTAACTTGTACATCTGTTAACTTGTGTGAAATCAAGTAAATACCTAATTCCTTATTTTCTTCGGATACGATATTGTACAAGGTAGAAATGAATTGTTCAATACCAGATTGGTCTACACCACTATCAAGAATTTCATCAATGAAAAGGATAGAACAAGACCAGTTACTTATAATCTTGCTAATTTCAAAGAATGACAAAAGGATAGCCATATCAATTCTACATCTTTCACCACCACTAAACTGGTTGTAATCTTGCTTGAATTTACCAGTCCTAATTGTTTCATTCATATAGGCATCAAATTCAAGTGTAACAGCCATTTCAAACTTGTTCAAGTAATGGTTAATCTTGCTATTCAAGATTGGTAAAAGTTGCTTAAAGAAATAACTTCTAAGACCATCATCACCCAATACATCAATTAGCTTGTTATCAATTTCAAGTTTATGGTCTAAGTCCTTAATGACTTCATTAAGTTGGTCTAACTGTTCATTCAATGTTTTGATTCTTGCTTCATATTCATCTAAGGTCAAATCACAAACTTGGTTCTTTATAGTTACGATTTGTTCCTTGATTTGTGTGATAGTCTTTTCGTAATTGGTCTTATTGAACAATTCTTCTTTTAGTTTGTCAGAAATTTGTGTAATCAAAAGATTATTATTCTTGACCTTTTCCTTTTGGGAATTGAACTGTTCTTCCAATGTCTTTAAGTGTGGAATGGTTTCTTCCTCAAGGATTCGCAAATCTTCTTTCAACTTTGAAATATGTTTCTTTGCGTGACCCTTAGAAAGTTCACTTCCACAAATAGGGCACTCATTACTATTACCAATTTGCTTTAGTTTCTTCATAATGCTGTCTTTTTCGTGTTCAGCTACACCAATGTTAGAAGCAAGTTTGGCAAATTCTTCATCACTAGGACAAGTATCTTTTCCACTAATTTCAGCTATCTTGTCCTTACCAATCTTGATATTAGTAATGTTTTTCTTGATTTTTTTGTCAAGCTGGATAATGTCATTTTGTAACTTTTCAATTTGTTTCTTTTGGTTTTCTTCAAAAGATTCAATGTGTTTCTTGATGTTTTCAACTGTACTTACATTATCATCAATTCTTTCACGATAGCCAGCTGCTTCACCAAGTTTAACCCTTTGGTCACTCTTTTCTGCGGTGATTCGTTTCTTTACTTCCTTACCCATTTCACTAAGAACATCTATATTGAAGATGTTTTCAATCAAGGCTCTTTTATCACCAATACTCATTGACAAGAATGGCTTGTTATTTGTAACAGCTACACCAACAATGTTCTTGAATAGTCTTTCGTTAATACCAAGTAGCTTGTCTATTTCTTCCTGATTTAACTTCTTTGAAGACAAACTATTTACCGCATGCCCATTCTTCTTTAATTCAAACAAAGTAGGTTTCAAACCACGGGTAATTTCATATTCGTCTGACCCTACCATAAATTCTATGGAAACAACCATATTACCATCATTGTACTTGTTTACAAGTTGTGCCATCTTGATAGCACGGAATGGTTTTCCAAACAAACAAAAGTTGATAGCATCAAGGATTGTTGATTTACCACTACCATTTTGAGCCTTTATAAGATTCAAGCCCTTGTGGAAATCCAATGTAGTCCAGTTGTTGCCATAACTCAATATATTTTTGAACTTTACTGTCTTAAAATCTACAAACATATTTTAATCCTCAAAATTTTAAACAAAAAATAGATAAGAAAAATGGCTGCAGAGGGAACAGCCATTTTTTGTTGTGTGGAAAACTTTTATTAGATATTACTTGTGGTAATCTTCTTGTAATCAATGAAATTCTTGATAACGAAAGCCAAGTTTTTCATATTACTTAATGTTTCCGTTATGAAATTCAAGAAATACTTTTGTTGATTTATTTCTCGTAATATCTGACAATATTGTGGATTCGCATTTATTTGTGAATCAATTTCTTTAGCATTACTCCAACTAAAGCTATCTTGGAACTTGTAATACTTTACCAATTCACCATACTTTTCAGCGGCGTCAATTTCCAATTTCTTGACAATGTATGTTTGGTTAGCATACAACTTTTGATACTTACCAATCAGGGTAGGGAGATAGTTATTCTTGTCAATAACTTCCCTTAAACCATCAGGCATTTTTAGTTCGTCTTCAACTGCTTTTTCCAAATCTTGAAATTCTTTGATAGTCATATTTCCTCTTTTTCAACAAAATTAGTAAATTTCTATTTACATTATTTAGATTGTAAAATTTTGTTTACCAAAGAACTTTACTTGAAATCATCTTCCAAATCTTTAAGTTTATACTTGACCTTTGTTTCTTTCTTCATCTTGTCAATATTATGTTTCTCTTTAAACTTACGATATTCTTCATCGTTTTGTTTACCAAGGTCAGGTTCATCTAACAAAAAGCATACACCAGCCCTATGAATCCAAGTATAGAAATTATTGAGTCTGTCATTTTCCAATTGATGTAATTCTTCTTCCATTTGCTTTTCTAATTCTTCTTTCATTCTTCAAAATCACCATCAATATCTTGTAACTTTTTCTTTACCTTATATTGTTTAATCATTAGTTGTAATTCAGATATTTTTTCTTCATACATCTTCTTATTGAAATGTAAAGCCTCATCGTAATCAACCATGACATAAATCAAACTTTCATATATC
>JAGCEE010000284.1 GCA_017650795.1 Clostridia bacterium
ATTGGAATTATTGTCATTTTGGGAAACAGTACAGGGTGGAACAACATATATGTTCTACTATCCTGGTTTACCATCTGCTACCCCTAACTTATATAATGAGTCAAATGATGCCACAACATATAATGACATTGTTTCGCATACTGCCGTTACAGAAAATGGAAGTTTCATAGTAAGAGAAAACAAATATACTTATTTCCCAGTTCAAATGGATGACATTAGTCCAATTCATGCTGTACAAGAAACTACATTATGGAGTTATAAAGATTTATCAAGATACTCAAAATCAACTAATGTATTTTCTATCGTTAATAAGAATATAACTTCTGTTCCTTCAGCTGACGAAATTTTGAATAAAGAATTGGAAGAAAATAAGTTAAAATACCAAACTCCAGCAGAATACTATGCTAAATCATTAACCAATTTTAATGAAAATGTTGAAAATGCATTTTCAGACATTGGTGAAGACCGAAATTGGTTTTGGGTAGATACTATTAAGAACTGGTGTATCTATGTTGAAAAAGAAAGTATATTACAACTAATGTGCTGGAATGGTATTGATGGTTGGGATTCTGTATTTGACATAATGGTTGCTAGAAATGCAGCTAATCTATATTATTTGGCAAGAAAGTATTTGTATTCACCATATTTCTTTATGGATGGAATAGCTTATCCAAATGACAGATGGGGATGTTTCGTTCCTATCCGTTATCCAAATGGTGTAATAGCACAAATCTATTATAGAACTTTAATTTTGACTGGTGATACGAATGTAAAGAACTATAATAATAAGTTCCAAAACTTACACGATACAAAGATTTATCAAACTGGTGAAAGAAACGAAATCGCAAATACAGGTCTAGGTGCTAGACAGACTGCCAAACCAACTCCAATTCCAGTAGATACAACTAGACAAGCCGTTTTCGCTGTTCCTACACAGTATTGTCCTGTATTGTTTAAACAAACTAATGGCAATATAGCATTGAGTTATACTTATTATGTTGTTGGTAATGGTTATGGTGTTAATACAGAAACAAACCCATTCCATATTATATCACCAACTGTAGCAAATGAAAGATGTAGAGATATATTCGGCGCCGGTGATGACAAAACGATTGACAAAGACTGGAAACGATACTTTACATTAGATTTCACTGAAGAAAGAAGTAGCGAAATTCGCTCAAGTAATGACGATACAATTTATGGTGCAGCAAGTTTGACATTTAATGTTGCGGAAAAGAAAATAAATAGTATAACAATAGCTGCTAACAGACCAAACCCAGGAACTAATAATAAAGATAGACAAGATTATATTGAAAGATGGGATAAGTAATGAGTTCATTTGTATTTAATGATTTTAAGAAAAGATACTTGAATGGAGAAGTTCCAAGTGCAGACCATTGGACCTTTATTCCAGTCAATGAATCTTTTAAAACAGATTTTGAATTTAATGACATTCGTTTAGACCATTATAGAAGTTTAAGTGACTTTAGAGATGTATCAAATAGTAAAAAAGAAAATGACAAGAATATGTTTACTTATTCTGGTACAGAAGATAAAACAAGTAATGGTAAAGCTGATTATGTAAATGTAACTGGTGATAATTTTAGATTACACGGTACTACTTTATATAGCGGAAGCAAGGTCACATACAAATGGACTAAAGTAATTGAAGACCAGGAATTTAACAATAAACCACTTTATGTAACTACTGAAAACTATGAAAAATTCTTGGAATTTTATAAAGAGTCAGTTAAAGATAACCCATACATTCAGACATATTTAGGTCGCGGCGGTTTCTATTTCATTCGTTC
>JAGCEE010000030.1 GCA_017650795.1 Clostridia bacterium
ATCCTTAATTATCATAACTCTTTGAAGAAGTTTTTGGAAGTAGCCAAGATGAAAGATACTGATTTAGTTAAGGATGTAGAAGAGGGCAAAATCTTCCACTTCATCAATGGTTGTAAGTTAAGGGAATTAGCACCTGCCTCAATCAACCATTATTTAAGAGATATAAGGGCTTGGCTCTACTGGTGTATGGAAATGGAATACCTTGAACCATACAAAATCAAGAACATAAAAGCCCAAGAGGAAAAGATTAAACTTTATAGTGAGGATGAGATGGAGGCACTATTAGAGAAGCCAAGACCCAAAGATAACTTCACCTCTTGGAGAAACTGGGCTATCACTAACTGGATGTTTGATAACGGGAACAGAGCAGGAACTGTATGTAATATCAAACTTAATGACCTTAACTTCACAAAGCACACTATCTCCATCTCTTACACAAAGCAGAAGAAAGCCCAAGAACTTCCAATGAGTTCTTCCCTTGAAAACTGCTTAAAGGAATACATTAGAGTGTGGAGAGCAGATGTTTATGATGGCTACCTATTCTGTAATGTGGGAGAAGAAAAACTCACCACAGATGCCTTAAAACACTCCTATGCTAAATACTGTAAGGAGAGAGATGTTGAGTGTAAAGGACTTCACGCATTGAGGCATACCTTCGCAAAGAACTTCATACTTAACAATGGAAACCCAATGAAATTACAGAAGATTTTAGGGCATTCTACGCTTGATATGACAAAGAGGTATATTAGGTTATTTGATACAGATTTGATTGCTGATTACGATAATTACAGCCCTCTGGACTTAATGAAGAAGAGTTCAAAGAGAAAGATGAAAGTAAGTAGGTCATAGGGCTCTATGCCTACGCCAAAATCAATTTAATTTAATAAAAATAGTTTTTATGTAGGTATAATCATAAAACTATTTTTTATATATTTAGAATTAACTACAACTATAAAAATGATATATAAAAATTGACATACTCTTTATAATTTTGATAATCTTTAATAAAGGAGAGAAAGATAATATGATTGAGTACAAGAAAGCAAAGAGTGAAGATATTGTTGCTGATGCGAGAGGTGATAAGGAGAAAACTAACTTCCTAAAAGAACTCTCAAAAGAGACCACCAAAGGCAAGGATGGGAAAGAAAGAAAGATAAGTATGTTTGAGATTAAGAGAAGATACTTTGAGAAGTTCTACCCAGACCAGACACCTGCCCCATCCAAGAAAAAAGGCAAATCTATCTTTGATTTAATTGATGAATTATAAGCCCACTCTACTGGGCTTTTTAATTGGAAATATAAGTTTTATTTTTTTATAATATATGTGTAAGTAAAAATTGTCTAGGTTGAAACTTATAAGTCCTACTACTACTGGACTATAAGAATTGGTAGTAGAGTTGCTAACTAACTTATAGTTATAGGAATTATAAGATATAGAACTACCCCTCTATATCTTTTTATTAAATCTTGGGTAAGATACATTATTTGAAACTCACATTTTTTTATAGTATAATAGTAATAGAAAGTAGATATAGTAATAGACGAGCAAGTGCGAAGTGAATACGAAGCAACTTGCGAGTAGATAGTAATAATAGTAATAGAAAGTAAGTATAATACTAGATAATACTAGTATTAGTTAATACTAATACTAGATAATACTACACTATCTAGTATTGCTATTACTATTCTACGCTTATGGGGACCCCGGGCGTAAAACGCCCACCCCAACGCGTCTATTACTACCCAAAAGCATACATAGAGGAAAGGAAGGTGTTTTTTTATGCTTTATGATACAAAATTAGAAGATTTAAGTTTTACAAGAAAGAATGATTTTACTGCGACATTAGTAAGATTAGGTAAGAGTGAGGAATGGGGCAAAGCAGCGTTAAAGATTAACCCCATTGAAAATTGGGAAAAGTATGGGTTTGGATGCTTCGAACAACCTTGGCTTCAAGTAAGAGTATCAAAAATGTTAAAAGGAAAAGATATAACAGTTGATACAGTTTATGCTGAATTAAATGAGTTAAAAGAAAAATTAAATGAAGTAATTGATTTTGTTAATTCATTGGAAAGGAAAATTGATAATGCCAATAAATAAGGTAGATAGCGTAGATAAGGTAAAAACAGCAAAAGAAGTTAAACAGGAACAAAAAGAAGAGTTAGAAATTAAGAAGGCATTATATGGTGCTGGTAAAAACGGATGGACGAAAGAATGGTTTGAACGCATCAAAGAAGCACAAAGAAATAATACTCTCTCTATTGGGAATGTAAGGCCTGATA
>JAGCEE010000285.1 GCA_017650795.1 Clostridia bacterium
TTAAATAATAATCAAACACATTATCATTTTCCACTTTTTTAAATATAGGCATTGCAAAAAAGTCTTTACCACTCTTCCTGTTTGCATCTATTACGGCATAAGCACCCTTATAATCGGTTTCTGGTATTGTTTCATAGGTTCTTAAATTGTTATAACTAAATATAAATTCTTCTGGGTCAGTAGAATGTTGCATATAGTTGTTTTCCCATAAATATTCTGCAATTCTCTTCTTAATTTTTAATAATTCTTCTGTTGATTTTAATTCTGGAAATACACTATGACCATTTTCATCAAGTGCGGGTAATTGAATAATAGCACAAGTGCCATCTTCACTTATTAAAGTATAGGGATATTTTGGATGTTTTACAAAGGTATGCTCTTTCATTAATTGTTTTATTTCTAAGTCCATAAAATCTCCACTAGCCCATAATGTACCAGTTAAAACGACCTTAGGAATAGCATTTAAAACAAATCTTGTTCTCCAAGAAAGTTGGCATTCATTATAAAGCCCAAGATTAGCCTCTTTGTTCATAGCCTCTTTATAGCCTTTATAAAGGTCATCTATATGTATCCATTTACTCGCTCTTTGACCAATAACAGTGGAATTACTTGTTGCTGCATTATAACTAGCACCAAGTTTGCAATCTCTTAGTTTCCAATCTCCATCAGTTTCTTTAAGAAAATAGTCTTTATCATCTTTATCCCATTTCATTTTAGGAAATACTTCTCCAAACCATTCACTTTTCATTTCTTGTCTTACCAATGCACTACCATTTTTAACAACGGTATCATTTGAACACAATGCCATTATCGCACCAGTTGGGTCTATACCATAAGACCAAGCCTCAGTTATTTTTTCAGGAAATGTTTTTCCAAAACCAGCAGGAGCATTAAAAATTAAATCTGTAAAATCTGGGTTCAATACTATTTCTTGTAAAAAATGTATATACCCACATATTGCTGGAAATCTTGGAGCAAAAAATTTTTCTTTTTCTGGTGTATCCCATTCTCTATAAACAAAATAGTGTTCTAAACTAACCCTAGCGGCAAGTTTATAGGCATATTTTAATTGTTTTTCATATTCAACCATATGATTTGAATTAGTATCAACCTTTATTAAGCAGTCTAATAATGGTATATATCTTTTAACCGCTAATTCTCCACATATTTTTGTGTTTTTCTCAAAATTACAAAGCATTATATACAAGTCTTTCATCATTTGAAATATATCTTCATATGGTATTTTTTTGCCAAAGGAATATCTAAAATTATTTTCAAGTATAGTTAATGTCTTATCTATCAATTCATATATTTGTTTACTACTCATTATTTACCTTTCTTATTAGCAAACATTTTATATTCATTTAATTTTTTATTAATTCTATCTATATCAATTTCTGTATTTACATTAACTTTTACTTGTGGTTGTACTTTTTCAACCATTTCATTTTGTGCTTTCATTTTAAATATTGTACTTCTTTCTCTTACTGCACCTATTTGTGACATAGTAACATTTTCATCACCTATTTGGTCATATATTTTTTCGGCAATAATTCTCATATTATAATCATCACTATTTTTATAAGACCTTAGTGTATATAGAGTTAATCCAGCCATTTTACAGAATGAAGTCAAAGAACTAGGATAATCCCCTATTTTATCATTAATTTCTGCAAGTATATCACAATAATAATCAAATACCATACTTAGTTTTTCTGCATTATATATAGGTTCTTGACATCCAATAGGAGTGATTGACTTAAAAAAATAATTATAAATTATAAAAGTATGTATATTTACTTTCAAAGCAATATGTTTAAAATCTTTATCCAATTTAACAGGCTTATTGTGTTCATTAGCATATTTAATCATATCTTGAACTAATTTTTCTTTTTGTTCATTTATAGTGTCAAGCATATTGTCAACTTTACCTTCAATGTAAAATTGTTCTAATTCCCTTATTCCATTTTGGGTTTGTTTTTCTATATCTAATTTATCTTCTTTTGTTTTAGCCATTTTTTTAGCCTCCTAACTATACAAATCTTAACATAAGTTGCTAAAAGTGTCAATTTATGTTAATATGATAGTAGGGTGGTGCAGCAATGGAACATAACAATTTAATAGAACAACTATCAAATTTAAAATTAGAAGAAACGTGTTTAAAACGTGCATTAGATGTGTATTATATGGATGCTAAGGCTAGAACAAGAGCATTTAATAGATTAAAAGAAATTAAAAATGATATTGAATTAATAAAATTTAAACTTATGTTAGAAAGGAAAATAAGAGATGAAAAATTTAGGAAAAATATTTGAACAAAACTTTCGTAAATCAATACCAGAAACAAATGATATATTTTATTATCGCTTAAAAGATAGTGCAAGTTCGTATTATGGTGGTAATGAAAAACTCCGTTTTAGTCAAGATAACATTGCTGATGCTTTTATGTTCTATACGAATGATTATGCAAATCTTTTGTTAATATTGGAATTTAAACATCATAAAGGAAAATCGTTGCCACTTTCTTGTATAAGAAAAAACCAATTGGTAGAGATGACAAATGCTAGTAAAAAATCACAAGTTTTACCAATGATTGTTGTGTTCTTTAGTGATGTAGAAAAATGCTATTCACTTGATATTGAATTAGTTAATAAATTTATAGAAGAAAGTAATAGAAAATCAATACCTATTGAGTTTTTTGAGCAATATGGGATACCAATAAATGTAGAAAAATTAAAAACAAATTATAGATATGATGTAAAAAAATGGTTGTATAATATATAACAAAAAAGATAGATATTAACTTGTCTATCTTTTTTATGAA
>JAGCEE010000286.1 GCA_017650795.1 Clostridia bacterium
AAATCCTCTTTTAAATCTGATTTTATTGCATTGCTAAATTGCTGCATAAGACGTTTAACATTATCTACTTCATCAAGATTTGGGTATTTATCTACTATTTCGTTTAACACCTTTTCCCATCTTGCATATAGTATTTGAAGTTCTTCTATTTTTAGTTTATAAACATTTCCACTGCTTTTTTCTATTTGCTTTGCCTTTTCTACCGCTGCTGTTAGAGCTATTGAAATATTAGATTGTTTCTCTTTTAACTGCTTTTCTTCCTTAATGTATTTTTCCAAATCTTTGCTTAAAGCTAACACCTCTTGTTCTTTAAACTCTAATTTTTCCTCTAATTGTGTTATGTATTCACGAACCTCGTCTTTACTATAACCATTTTTGGCGGTTTGAAACTCCTTCATTCATTTCTCCTTAAATTTTTCTTCAACCTTAATATCAAGTTTATTAAAACAAATACTATAAAAGAAGTAAGTATAAGTAGCACTTGATATAGTTTTAGGTAGTTAAATTTATATCCTGCAATAAGTATACCTTGTAGTATTAAAATTGCAAAGAGTTTAAGATGGATTTTTTGTCTAAAAAACACGAATACTGCAAAATGTGCAAATGCAAAACAAAAGATATATACCATATAGAATTTGTTAAAACTTATGCCATATGTTAATCTAAGCCAACTACACATTCCAATAAAGCAAATAAGTGTGCCAAAATATAATTCGGAATCCGTTTTATAAAGAAAAAAATACAAAAGTGAAAATAATCCTATTGCAATTAGTAGTATGCTAAACCAAACCATTGTAAAATCTTTCTTTTTTTGCAAGATCAAATAAATATAAGATAGTATTTCTAACAACAAAAATGCTACAAGTATTCTATTTTTTTTCAATTTTTCCTCGTCTTGATTTAGTATAAATCAAAACGAGGATAACTATTCCAAAAAGCATAGCAATAGCACTTGTTATACTGCTAAGTTTCAAACCAAAAATCATAAGGTTATACTGAGCATCTCTTAATGGTTCTAATAAAAATCTTATAAAACCATATGCAATAAGATAAATTCCACAAATAATTCCACTTTTGTTTGTTCTTCTAATTAAAACCATAAGTAAGGCAAAAATGGCAAAGTTTATTAAACTTTCATAAAAGAATAGCGCATAATGCCAAGTACCATTTTCAAGAAGCACTGCAAACGGGAACCATTGCAAACTACTATTTGAAACAACTTTGCCATATACTTCTTGATTAAAAAAGTTTCCCCATCTACCAATGGCCTGACCCAAAATGAGAGAAACACAAGCCACATCGCCCACGTCTAAAAAATTCTTTTTAAAAATAATACAGTATAGTGCAATGCCAACTGCACCACCAATTACGCCACCATATATTGACATGCCACCTTTCCATATTTCAAATATTTGCCAAAATGTGTATGAATGATCAGAACCGAGAACATAAAAAAGCCTTGCACCAATAACAGCCATTGGCAAAGTAAAAAAAGCCATTGTGATTATGTTATCAGAAACAAGATTTCGATACTTGCTGTTTTTACATGCAAGCAAAACACCAAATAGCATACTAAGTGCCATGATTATTCCGTAAAACCTTATATCTATTCCTAAAAAATTAAAACTATTTGGAATTCCTTTCATGCTAAATATTATATTTAATATGATGCCATGTGTCAAATTAGTTTAGTGATTGTAATTTTAGTGAGGTGCAATAAAATTTTTTGTTATATATTTTTATTTGTTATTCCTAAGATATGCCACACCATATCCTTGCGAAAAACTATTTTCTTTTATTGGAATTGCATTTTTAAGTAAATATGTTTTTATTTGTTCTGGTGTTATATTTGGATACATTTGTTTTAAAATAATTGCAAGCCCAGCCACCATTGGTGTGGCCACACTGGTTCCACTCATTTTTGTATAATTGCCATTATAACTACAAGACGTTATGTTTACACATGGAGCAATTATATCCGGTTTTATCCTATTATTTGCCGGTCCTCTTGATGAAAACTCTGCCACTTTAAAATCTTTATAATTATAATTTCCCATTTCATCTCGGCAATCATCTAAACCGCCCACAGTAATAATTTTTTTGCTTATGCCCGGGCTTTTTATTGTTTGATATTTTGGCCCAGAATTACCAGCAGCACACACGACAATTATTCCCTCATTCCATAACTTTTCTGCACCTTTCATTATTGGGTCATAATTTCCAAGTGGTTCACTCCCAAAACTCATACAAACCGTGCCAATTTTGTATGCTTTATGATTATCATACACCCACTGCATTGCCTCCAAAATTGTGACGGCATTTGCCTCACCCTTATCACTTAAAGCTTTTAAAGAAATAATATTTGCCCTTGGAACAATTCCTTCGTACAACCCGTTAGATAATAGTCCACTGCCCGCTAATATTCCAGAAACATAAGTGCCATGCCCATTATCGTCATATGGATAATTATAATTATTAACGAAATCACAAAACTTAATAATCCTATTATTTTTTAATGTAAAATCAATGTGTGGTGATATTCCGGTATCTATAATTGCTACCGTCTGCCCCTCGCCCTTGTATTTTATGTCATTTACTCCTATTATTCTTTTTGAAACATTTATAAGCGTTTTAGCCGTTGCAAGTGATGAAATATAAGTCACAAAATTTTGTTTAGATAACTCAAATACTTCTTTGGATTTAAAGCAAACAGCAATCGCAGATAAAAAAGGTATTTCTTTTATAATTTTTATT
>JAGCEE010000287.1 GCA_017650795.1 Clostridia bacterium
ACAGCTATTAGTAACGGTATGACTGTTAAGATGGATTCACTGGTACAGTTAACACTGGCTAATGCTATTGCTACTATTTATAGTAATAGAGTTGCTCACCCTGTACAGTATTATGATTTGGTTTCTATGTATTATACAGCTACAGGTGATAATACTGTTACTCCTGAGAACGCACTTGTTAAGCCTGAGTTTATTCGTTGGGCGTCAATGACCATTAAGCGTGTTGTTTCTCGTATGAGAAAACTTAATGTACTGTTTAACCAGGGTGGTAAGTACAGACATACTCCTGCTGATAGATTACATCTGATTTTACACTCAGATTTCACTGCTTCAGCTGATTCTTATCTTTATAGTGATACCTATCACAATGAGTTTGTAAAGCTTCCTAAGGCTGAAGAGGTTGCATTCTGGCAGGGAACTGGTACCGGATTTAGTTGGGGTGATACTTCAAAGATTATTGTCACCCCTAGTGGTACTAATAGTCCTGTTACTGTTCACAATGTTGTTGGTATTGCTTGGGATAGAGATGCTCTTGGTGTTTCTAATCTTGATAGAAGAGTTACTACTAACTGGAATCCTAAGGCTGAATTCACTAACAACTGGTATAAGTTTGATGCTGGTTACTTCAATGACTTCAATGAGAACATTGCTGTATTTACACTGGGTGAGCCTACTGGTACAAATAATAGTACTAAGAAGTCAAGTAAGTGATAGTTGTAATACTTATGAGGGCTGGTTAACCAGCCCTCAATTTATAGAAAGGAGTGAAGTAATGGGAAGAGTTGTATTAGCTACTTATGAAAAACATTGGAATGGTGGAATTATAGATTATTACGAAATTTATGCAGAGGGTAGTGGAAATACGGAATTAAAAATGTCTGAAAGCGGTTGGACTGATGGTACAAATGGTATTGGAAAAAGTTTTGCTGTTACTCATTTCAGTAATCAAGGTGGAGCTTATCCTCATTTATTTGTATCATTTAATGAATCCGTGCAAATTTTTCAAACTGTTACAAGAAATACTACTATGGAACCATATACAAGTAGAATAAGTACTAGTGCTTTTGATATACTAAGTGGAGATGTTTATTCTCGTGCTTTTAGTTATTGGGAATATAATAATGTTAAAGCACCGATTGTATCATTATCAGTAAATTTTATACAATCTAATCCTGATAATTTGGAATTAAATCCTTTAATTAAAGTATGCGATACTGTACAAGAATATGTTGAATGGGTTTCAACTTATAATCCACCAGTTTCATATAATTGGAAATCAATTAAAAGTTTATCTCTTGGTAATATGGATAACTATGTTGATTGGAGACCATATACTACAAGTAATTCTACTTTACTTCTTTCATATATTCCTGATGAAGATTTAGAAACTCTTGATATTAATACACCTGTTACAAATGCTACAAATTTTGTATTAAAGTCACCATCTCTTGAAGAAGTAATGGTTGATTTTAATGATACATCAATGACAGAAAGAGTATTAAAATTAAGTAATGGTAATTATGCATTAGTTGGTATACAATCAGGATTGTTAAGTCATAGTTATCAAATTAAATTTTATATTGGTGGACAACAATTCCCTCAATTAATTTATACAGGTACATTTTCAACATCATCAGGAAATCCTTATTTAGGGTTCTTAATAGATAGTGAAAGTGAAGCTGTTAAATTAAATATAATTTTCTCACATTATCTGTATGATAGTGCATACGGTACACAAACTCACGTAGTTGATTATAATACTATTTCAATGAGTTCTTCTGAAATGGGATTATTATATGAATGGTTATATGGTAGTTCTGGTGAAGAAGAGCATACTGATGATAGTCAAGAGAATCCTATACATGGTGGAGAGGAAAGTGACCAAGTAATAAATACACCTCTTTCAAGACCTGGGTTACCTGTAAAAGGTGCTGTTGGCAGTGGATTTGTAAAACTATATCATGTAAGTGATACACAACTACAAGATTTATGTGAATTTATGTGGGATGATAGTTTATTAACCAACTTAGGTAGATTGTTTAACGACCCTCGTGAGATAATTGTTGGTATTATGGTATTTCCATTTCAACCTACTCACGTTACTGCAGATGCACATATTTATGCTGGTAATTTGGATACTGGTGTTTTAGGAGACTTACTTAACACTGAATATGAACAGTTCTATATGGGATATTGTGATGTTCCTGTTGGTGATGCTGATTTTATGTCATTTGCACCATATAGAAAAATACATATATTTATTCCATATTGTGGCGAACACGATTTAGACCCCTCAGCTGTTTATGGTTGTAGATTAAAATTATATTATCACGTTAGTTTCTTTTCAGGAAATGTAATTGCTGAGATTACACGAACTCAGCCTGGAAGTAGTGAAGAAGAACCTATGTGGTTTTTTCCTGGACAAATTGGATTCCAAGTGCCCCTATCCGGTGAAGACTTTACAAGAACTATTAGCACCTTGGTACAGGCTGGGATTACGGGTATGACTGGTATAGCTATGAAGAATCCCGCGACAATACTTAAAGGTGTTGGACAATTATTTAGTGGAAACCTTGCACCGAGTGTTCAGTATAGTGGGGCTGGTGGTGCTAATGCTTCATTCCTTGGATGTCAGCAACCTCATTTGATTTTCTCAACCCCTAAGAAAGCATATGATGGAGACCAAGATGAATATATTGGTAATACTTATCATAAGACAAAAAGACTTGGTGATTGTAATGGTTATACTAAGTGTTTTGAAGCTCATATAGAGGGATTAGATGCTACAAGTTATGAATTAGAAGAAATAGAACGCTGGTTAACTAGTGGTGTAATTATAAGAAGTGATGGTTCAAGCACCCCTAGTGGTACGCCTAGTCAACCAGGCTTTATACCTATTCATTTTATGCATTGTGAATCAGAAAGAAATGTAATTGGTAAGAAGTGGGATACTCCTACTGTAAAAGAGGGAAAATTATTATATGAACAAAGTATTAGTACTCCAATTGTATTAATTGAGGGTAATATGATAGGTTATAATTATTGTTATATTGATTTATTCAAAAGATTTTATTGGATAAAAGATGTAAAAGCAATGAAGAATACTATGACTGAAGTTCATTTAGAAGTAGACCCTCTACAGAGTTTTGATAATGACTTAAGGGATTGTTATGCATCTGTTGATAGACAAGCAACTGATAGTGTTAATGCTTTTGTTGAAGACCCCTATAAATGGATACAAGTTAATCACGATGTTTCTATTGTTCCATTTAAAGATAGTGGTTTACCAGTTGACTTTGACCATCAAATGGATAGTTATATATTAACAATCGCTGGAACTTGAGGTGATTATGAGTAAAGATGTTAATATAAAACAAGAAAAAAGTACTGTTAATTCTGAATATTATGATGTGAGTCATATAGATAAATTAAATGCTCATTATAATGTAATATTTGGAAAAAGAAGTAACGGTAAAACTTATTCTGTATTAAAGAAAATTATTAATAACTATGCTGATAAAGGTGAACAGGGAGCGTATATCAGAAGATATCGTGAAGACTTTAAAGGTAAGCGTGGTGCAA
Source organism: Clostridia bacterium (assembly GCA_017650795.1). Lineage (GTDB taxonomy): Bacteria > Bacillota > Clostridia > Christensenellales > UBA1242 > HGM11367. Next base: position 3,583 of record JAGCEE010000287.1, read on the forward strand.
CAATGTTTGATTCACTGATAGCAAATAATGAAATATCACTTGCTACTGGTGGAGAATGGACTACTGTAAAGTTTTATTCTGATAGATGGTATTTTGCTAGACCTGATGAAGATGACCCTGGTAGATTAATATCAGATAGTACTCCGTTCTGTTATGGTTTTTCATTAGCTCAAATGGAACACGATAAGTCAACAAGTTATCCTATGATAACAACTGTTGTGTTTGATGAGTTTATTTCAAGAATTGGTTACTTACCTAATGAATTTGTATTGTTTATGAATGTTCTTAGTACTATTATAAGACAGAGAAATAATGTACGAATTTATATGCTTGGAAATACTGTAAATAAATATTGTCCTTACTTTCAAGAGATGGGTATGAAACACATTGAGCAAATGGAACCCGGTACTATTGATATCTATACATATGGAGAAAGTACATTAAAGGTTGCTTGTGAATATACACAAAACCATAACATTGAAGGTAGAAAATCAGATGTATATTTCGCATTTGATAATCCTAACTTACAAATGATTACAGGTGGTGCATGGGAATTAGATTTATACCCCCATCTACCTGTTGATTATGAAACAAAAA
>JAGCEE010000288.1 GCA_017650795.1 Clostridia bacterium
AGGGAAAAATGTTAGCAAGTTCCTGTAATCAGGCTTGTAGTTCTCTACCTTATGCTATTAAAAACTTGTTCCGTTTCCGTAGAAACCATTGTTGCATCCACATCCGTTGTTATTACAGTTAAAAATTCTTTGATTTCCATATATCGGAATTGTATCTATAGGGCAATTTTTCAACTCGTTATAGATTCCAGATGTAATTGCTTGTGTTTGTGCTATTTGTGAAGCTCTTAAATCAGCCATTTGTAATTGTCTATTTAATTCTGCTATCTTATCATCTTTTTCATCTAATCGGTCTTTGAATAATTCTGAAATAATGCGATTTGTATTTTCAGTTTGATTTACAAGTATGTTTTGACCAATTTCTCTTAAAACTTCTCTATCGGCACAGTTTTCACTAATAACAGTTGCTTTTAAGTCTTGTATTCCAAGTCTATTATCAGCACTTGCATTGCATAATTGCGTACTTATACCAAATAATTGGTTAGTATTAGCCATTTGTCTATTATTAGCACTTATTTCTGCATTGAAGAAGCCATTGCTTACAGTTTGTTGCATATCAGCACAGCAGTTGCATAATTGGTTAGATAATGAATAAATACCACTATTTACAGTATCTAATTGGTTAGATAAATGTAATGTATCAAATCCATTATTAGTATTGCTCATTATTTCTTTTTGACCATTAGATAACCAAGCAAAGCCGTTATCAAAACTATTGCCACCAAAGAAGCCACCATTACCATTTCCGTTGTTACCCCAACCGAATAAAGCAAGTAATAAAATTACCCATATAATGTCACTGCCGTAGCCACCAAACCCACTATTTCCACCAAATCCACCATTCATCATTGGATAAATAGGATATGGATAAAAACCTCCGTTACCATTATTAGTAGCAAGTTCTACTGTTGGTTGAATTCCTCCATTCATAATTTTTCCTTCCTTTCTATAAATCTATTGCTAGTTTATAGACTTATTGGAAAATACATAACTAGCATATACTTTCCAATAAACCTATAAATTAGGCTTATTTTTGTTGTTGATTAAACATACCCATCATTTGTTCCCATTGTTGTCTTTGCTGAGGATTAAATCCATTTACTGTTTCATTTAATAAATCATTAGGGTTATTATTTTTTCTTGCTTCCTGATATTTTTTGAACGCTTGTGGATTTCGTGCTTTCAGTTGTTTCTCTAACTGGTTCATCATATTCTGTGGTATTTGTTGCATTTTGTTTTGTATCAACATTTGTAACATTTGCATCATTTTTAATCATTCCTTTCAGTTCTTCTATTTGAGATTTTAAATATTCAATTTCAAAATCTTTATTGTCTTTTGGCACAATTTCATTTAATTCATAAGTTTTAATTTCACCTTTTGTATTTTTAATCCAAACTACACTCATATCTTTACTAAAAAATGGTGTATCAATAAATATTTGTTCTTTAGATACATCTTCAATCGTATTTACAAATCTTATTCCATTATGGTTGTTTGGTGCTAATTGAAATGTTTGATTTATTGCAGGTTGTTGCATTGTGTTTGCTTTTATTTGGTCTCTCATTTGTTGTAATTGATGTATTTGATTATCAATTTGATCATACATTGTTTGTTGATTCATATTATTGTATTGTCTTAAATAAGGGTTATTATACATTTTACTTCCTCCTAAAACAAAAGAAGAAATAACAAATTACAAAGTTTAGTAGTAGCACTATTTTCATCTTTACTTTTATTCATATTATTTCTCCTTTCTTTTATATTATCTCATAATTAAAAAGGCTTAGTGTTTCTA
>JAGCEE010000289.1 GCA_017650795.1 Clostridia bacterium
AAAATACCATAGATGTATTCGCAAAGTATATCACCAATTCCCATTATCTACTTCCCTTACCTTGTTTTTCATTCTCAGGAACATCGTTCTCTGTAAACCACCAATCATCATAATGAACACTCATTGTGTATTTCAATGCTTCACTATTTTCATAAGAAAGACTACCCATTTCAATCTTGGTAACAATACAGTTCTTTAGATAGTAAATGTAAACAATGTTTCCATCTTCTCTATCCATAACACTGATATTGATTTCATTGAATACTACCGCAAATTCTTTATGAAAATAGTCATTACTTTGTTGGTTACTACTTAAATCTTTGAATTTCTTAAAAAAATTGTAAACTATAAAATTGTTTTCGTGTGGGTCTGTATGTGTATAAAATTCTAATGTTGTATCACCACCGTGCTTTCTTAATACTGGAAATGATTTCTGTGTTCCTAGAAAACTCTTGGTAACAATAGTTGTGTCAAATGATGGTAGGTCTGCTTTAATAGCAATCATACTTCTATCTGTATCATTGTTTAAAGAATAACCTAAAGTATTTAAGTCTGGTTGTATTCTATTACCAGTCATATCGTAACCATCCCAAACAAATTGAACGTCAAAAATCCAATTCTTCATTGGTGAAGAAGGTGGTTTCATTAACATATCTTTATGTAAATTTTCAATAGCCATTATTCATCACCCTTACAATCGTCATTAACTTGTGTAGTACCATTACCTAATACCTTGAAATAGTCATAAGAGAATGTAGCGGATTTAGTAATGACTTCACTATCATTTTCATAACTCAATTCTTCCGCACCAATTTTTAATAACCAACAGTTATGAAATTGAATTTCTACAGGGGCTTTCCATTTATTTCTTTCGTCTTTAGGGTTCATATCAAATACAGTCGTTGGATTAAGAATTAACAATCTAATTATACGATATACCCCATTTTTGTTTACACCAACTTTACCAAATTCTTTATTGAATGAATAACCACCTTTTCCTTCAAAATACGCATCACAACTTGTTTCAGCGTGGAATAATTCTTCTAATGCTTTTGTAACACCAAATGTGACATTTTCATTAAATTTCACTTCCAATTCACCTGAGTTAGCAACTCTGCCAGGTAATTTGGCTTCAACCCCGGCATAATAAACAGGGATAGCATTACCCTGTCTTTCAGGCCAGCTACAAGAAACAACGGACTTGTTTAGAATATCACCAAAATTTATTCTATTTTCTGCGTTAATGAATAATTGGGTGAAATCCATTTCAAAGCACCATTTTGGTACTGGCATGGCATTATAAAAATTGTTGTTCCAAATAGAATTTATTGCCATTCTAAACCTCTTTGATTATTTATTAACTCTTCCTATTCATTTCCGCATTGTAAGCATCTTCTACTTCTTTTCTTGCTTTAGCATCTAAACCAACCGCATTTAATGCAGCATCTCTGTATATTCCATTAGGATTATCTTTATCTCCATGTGCAGCTCTTTTACCCAATTCACTAGCAGTTAAACCACCATAAGTCTTTTCACCACTAGCCACTTGTTTTTCTTCTTTCTTTTCTTGTTTGTTGGCTAACTCGGCTTTTTGGGTTGCTTTCTGTGAAGCATTTGCAGCAGATTCACCACTATTAGAACCATTTGAGCCTATTGCTGGTTGTTTATAACCACCACTCATTTGCCCATTAGATGCTACTTGGTTTTCTATTTGTGGATTACTTACTGGTTCATCATCGTCTAAATCCAATTCTTTAAGTTCGGCTAGTTCTGGTCTTTCTCTTAATGAAGCCAAATCGTCATCATTTATACTCTGCTTATACATTTCTGTTTGTATTTCAGGTGGTGTATCTTCGTCATCCAAATCAGGTAAT
>JAGCEE010000290.1 GCA_017650795.1 Clostridia bacterium
AAATGGGAAGAAGAATGGTTGCAAGGATGCAGAGTAGTACAAGCAACATTGAGTGGAATTAAAAACCCAGCACAAGAGCAAGGTAGTGCATTGACATACGCAAGAAGATATAGTTTATTAATGGCATTTGGTCTAGCAACAGATGATGATGATGCACAAAGTTTATCAAGACCAATTATTAATTCAAAAGAAGAAGCAGAAGAATATACGTTAAGTTTTGGCAAATATTCAGGCAAGAAACTAAAAGAAGTACCACAAAATTATTTAGTATGGTTATTAGAAAATAGTAAAGATGAAACAATTAAAACTGCTTGTGATTATTTAGTAGAACATCTAACAAACGAAGAAGCAAACGAAAAAATGATGTTAATGCAGGAGTTATCAAGTATTATGACAGAAAAGAACATACCAAGAGAAACACTATATAAACATTTTAAAGTAGAAAGTGATGCTGAATTAACAATTGGACAATTGCAAAAAGCAATAGAAATAGTAAATAAATAGGTGAGTTATGGGAAATAAATGCAGAGAAATTATATTAAAGAGATACAAAGAATTAAACGGTGAAGGTATGTATTTTTTACAAAAACTTTATAGAGTGGTTGTAGTAAAAAATGGGTGTAAAATAGCAACATATGATTTTGAAAACGAAACAGACGCCACACAATGCTATTCATTATTAACAAAATTTAAAGAAAATGAAGATTATATAATAGATGAAGAAGTTTTTTTAACAATTTATTATAATATTGTGTTGGGGGTATAAATATGAAAATAATGATAAGTAAAAACAAAGATAATCAATACTACACAAAAATAGCAAACGATTATAACAATGAAAAAATTGAAATGTATTTGAATATAACATTAGGTAAAAATGTCAATGAACTTGAATATGGTTTATACGAAGTAGATGGCTTCTTATCTTGCTATAAGTCAAAAGATGGTAGTATAAAACCAAAACTAGTTATCACATCTGCTACATCAACAAAAAAGAAAGAAGAAAAAGTTGAAGAAGTCAAAGAAGAATTTGTTGAAACAGACCCATTTAAAGAATTTGGCGAAAGCATAGAAATTGAAGACAACTTTTTAGACTAATTTAAAGCACAAATTTAAAGAGTTTTGATTAGATAGTATATTTATATTAATTTAGTCAAAACTCTTGAAAATGGGTCATAAAATGAAGAAAAATAACTATATTTGAAAATAAGTAATAGGTGGTGATTTAAAAATGGACTTGGTGAACGATATAGAAGCATTAAGACAAAGATTAAATACGAGCATAGTAAAATTACGAGATTATGGTAAAGAACTAGCAGAAGCAGAAAGAGATTACAAGATAACATTAAGACTAGAAGCATTAAAATTAAGGCAAGAAAAAAGTATGCCAGTAACATTGATAGCACAAATAATTTATGGCGTACCAGAAGTTGCTGATAAGAGATACAAACGAGATATAGCAGAAACAATGCGAGATACAGCACTTGAAAATATTAACTCATTAAAATTGCAAATAAGAATTTTAGAAAGTCAATTACAAAGAGAGTGGGGTGCAAATCTTGACAGATAAAAGATTTAG
>JAGCEE010000031.1 GCA_017650795.1 Clostridia bacterium
ACATTGTTGTTATTATAATAATTCAAAAGAGTATTTGATGACTCCATTACATATAACATCTCGTAGATATCTATATCTCTTAAATCTACGCCATCCAATGTGTCTGCATTATTAAATGACAGAAGGAAACTATCCAAAACTAATACTTTGCTTATTACCAAGTAGTATTTAGTCGTGTTTCCAGCATCGTCAGATACCAAAATATAGTTCCATTGATTCTTTGCCGCCTCACTATTGTTTATGTTATATAACAGATTGTCATCTACGCCCAACACTTCACCGGTTGAAACATTAAACACATCTTTTAAACCTTTAATAGACCCCATAGTAAATGTTTGGTAATTAAATTGTGCGGTAAGAACATTTACAGCAACATCGCCAGCAAGTAGCAGTATTGCTTTTTCACCTCTAAAGTAGCACAATCTAGTTGCATCTGCTTTTTCATAATTATAAGGATAAATTGTTATATTAAATGTACCTACAAGTTTGCCTGCATAATTTACTGTTATTTGTGTTGTTATCTTGTCTTCAAAATTGTTTGTAGTAAAGTCTAAATCTAGAGTATTATTTCCAACATGGAAGTCCTCAGCCTTTACATTTGATTTAAATGATATATCAACGCTACCACCAAGGTTATTGGTACCTGATAATCTATCTAGTATTCTTTCTGTCATAGTACTAGAATAAAGTGAGATAGATTTTGTTGCATCTTTATCTAGGTTTATTGTTATTCCATTTTTTGCATAGTCGGATATTCTTATATTTGCTAGAACATTAAACTTTATTCTATACTGCATATCTCCGATATTTGGTGTTTGTTTGTTGCTTATTATTACATCTTTATAATCACTTACACTTGTAGAAACATCTAATGCAGTAAATGCAAATACTTGGCCGTGGCTTTCATCATTATAGATATAATAAGCCAAAGCATTTAATGTGGCAGTTATTTTGAAATTAGCCTCTGCATAAACAGTGTAAACTGGAACATTGCCAGAATTGTCTAATAAAATAGTTTCACTATTACCAACATATTCAACAACCAAAGATTCTAATTGTATTACTGCTTTAATATCCAAAGTTAATACGATTGTAAGATTTAATTGTTCGTTATAGAAAATAACTTTAATTGCTACATCTGCACCAAGGTCTTTTGTTATTATAAAGCTTGTTTGACCATCTCCTAAATTATCTTTGCCCGTTATGGCCTTAAACGCATTTAAAGATGTATCATCTATTGTAATTCTAAAATCAAGTGCAGTTTTGGATGCAGCGGCACCTGGTTCTACATCGTCGCTTTGGAAAGTATAAACAACAGATAAAATTCCTCCCTCTTTTTTACCATCTAGTTCAATTCTATTTTCATTTGAGCCGGTTTTAACAGCAGTTAAACCATTATTTGGGAAAGGATTTGTTTGTGTGTATCCATCTCTTGTTAATCCTTCTGTGCCGGTTGTATTATCTTTTAGAGTATAACTGCTTATATACCCTGTATTGATTACTCTAAATTTTATGGTCCTTAAACCCAAATCGCCAGCCAATTCATCATTAACATTATCTAAATGAATAACTATGGTTGCGTCTCCACTTTTAACTGATGTGATTATTTTACCATCGCCAACAACAATTACGCTTGCATCTGTTGTTGTTAAATACCAATCGTCTCTTTGAGTTTTATCTTCTTTGCCCAAGAAATTAAATATCTTGTGGATTATATAACCATTTTCGTCAAAAATCTCTGATTTGTTTACATATTCGGAAGAAGTGCCATCAACATAGTATAACTTGTAATTGATGCCCAAAACATCATCCTTAAATGCATAACTCATTTCTATATAATCTATTCGAGTTATATCTAAGCCATCTCCAATATAGTATCTAATTGTATTGTCGGTATGAGCAACTAACACAAATGAGTCGAAAGAATCTTCATTAACTTTAACTGAAACAGGATAGAAATATGTTTGATTGTTTATTGTATAAGCAATAAATAATGAAATAGTCGTATCACTTAAAACATCAACAGTATTTAATTTAAATACAATTTCGTAGTTTTCGTGCTGTGCATCTTTGTTGTAAGTTAAAGTTGACGATACTCTAACATAATTTTCATGAGCATCATGAGATGTTTTTCCATAAATGGTTATAATATCACTTAATAATGCTTGTGTGAGCATACTATCATCAGATTTAATAGATACACTTAAAACTTCATTAGTGTCACTAGCCACTTTTAATGTTTTTGTTATTGCTGCACCGTCTTTTTCATCAACAACACCAGCATTGCCATTATCAAGTATTTCTGCAGAGCCACTCATGCTAGTTAAAGACCTTTGTACTGTTATAATAATCTCATCAATTACACCAGTATTTTGATTTGTTGAAACTTTGATTAGTTCATACTTTCCATCGGAACTTATGTTTCTTGGATTAACCGTTGCAAACAAAACTCTTGTTTCAAAATTTGGTATTGTTTCTATAGATTTTAATTTTAATGTGCTTGATGAAAGTTCATAGAGTTTTCTTGTTTTGCCATCAGACAATTTATAAGAAATAAAGTTGTCACTAGCAGTATCAAAATATTCATGTAATGTTTCACTACCCTCTTCGTCATCAGAATAAATAAAGTATCTAACCGTTTTAAATGCATTGTCTTTATCTACGAATTTTATTGCATTTAAATCGTACTCTGGTTCGTAAACTATTGTTTCATCTTCGGATAACTTTAAGTTTACTGCTGTAAGAGTTATTGGTGAATTATCTTTCCAATAAACCTCTTTTTCGTCAGATATTAACCTTTCTTGTATTGCGAAGGTTGGGTTTTCGGAATCTTTTAAAGAAATTGTATATTTTAAATCTCCATCATCATCAAATACAAAATATTTAATCAATGCCCTATATTCGAATGCACCAACGTTGTTTGCACAAACAACCCAAGCCGTGTTGTAGCCTAAAAGATAGAATGTTCTATCATCCTCATCCAATGTTTCTACAAAACCATAGCCTAAAACAGGCGAAATGTTTTCATTCGCATTAGACCAGCCATCTGTACCCTTTCTTTCAAAGCGAATACCTAAATTAACTTTTTTGCTTTGTAAGTCTAATTCTGGCAAATCGGAATTAGAAAGTTTTATCTGTAAATAAGATTCAGAGGCATTGTTTGTTCCAATTTCATCTGCATAGATATTGTAATATGTTCCTACATAGATGTTGCCCATGCTTCCGTTTAAAGTAATTTCATCTACCTCCACGTCTACAACATTTAACTTTGACGAAATTTGGAATGCTTTGTTTTTTGAAACCTCGTCCATAATGTAAGTTAAAATATTTTCTGTGGATCTTGCTAAAACTTCTGTTTCGGTGTTTATATTGCAAAAAGCATAGCCATTTAAAGATGCCTCACCTAGTGTTGTATTAGACTTAAATTTATAAATGTTTGTTCCAGTTATTCTTTTTATAAAATTCAATTTGTTTGAATTTGCAACCTCTACAATGTTTGTGTATTTTAAATTGCTTTCAAAATTGTGAATTAGGTTAACAAAATCATTACCCAAAACATTTAACGCATTATTCATAATAGAAGAATAACCCTCTATTAGTGCTTTTGCCCTTGTGTTAGATATTTCTGCATCAAAATCAGCAAACAAATCATCAAAATTGACATTTTTGGCATTACATAATTCTGTAATCTTGTTTTTAAATTCACTGTAAACATTGGTTGCCTTTATTTTTGAATATCTAAATGCGCTATCGTAAGGATAAAATTTTATTCCCAAATACACATCTTGACCAGAACTAATAGATTTGTACTCTTCTCCGTCTTCTGTTTCTAAACTTAATGCAAGTGATGAGTTCTCTATTGAACCAAATATTGTCTGCAAATCATCATCACCAGATTCGCCCGAAAGCATTATAATTTCGGTTTTATAAACAGGAACATCAACATAAATGCTGGCTGTTGCATACTTTGCTTTAATATTTTCTGAGCTTGCAACAATTTGAGACACGCCACCATGTGTCCAATTACCAGTGTATCCAAGTTCTTGCAATTCGGTATGAGATTTGTCTTTTACTATCTGAATTGTGAATGGCTTATTTAATTCCACATTTATTGGAACAATAATATTTCCATCTGTAATATGTAATTTATCGTCTGTTAATCTATCACTATTAGAAAATGCAAGTTTTACCTTGTTTTGTGTTGAATCTTCGTTTGTTGATTTTATTGTTATTTGGTACGTATCCAAACTACCATCTATTTCATACTCTGTTGATTCAAAAACAATTCCTTCTGGCATAATAACAGGTGTATCAAATTCACCACCCAAATATTTTATACCAACAATTCCTCCAATAGTGGCTACAAGACCACCGAAGGCAATTACAAAAATCAACAAAAATCTTTTCATATTTTCCTCCA
>JAGCEE010000291.1 GCA_017650795.1 Clostridia bacterium
GAACGGAATCGTGTTCACAATAAGTTCATATTTCTTAGCATCAAATTCTTTCAAAGGATATTCCTTATCCTTTGGGTTTCTTGCGTAAACATCAACCACTTCGGCACGGTCAATTAAGGACTTGTAGATTACTGGCACAACACCACCATTACCAAGTATGGCACACTTGTTTGGAAAAGTAAATTCCCAATCATCGTGATTGTCTATCAAATGGCTAAGTTCAAGATAGAAAGCATCACCATCAAATGATTTTCCCCATAAAGAACCGTCTGGCAATTTCTTCACACAATTTACAGAATCACCTTCAACAAAATCCAAATACTTGATAACTTCAGTCTTATAGGGTGTAGTAACATTGAATCCACCAATATCTTTATCTTGACGAATACGATTAATAGTACCCGGCAAGTCTGGTGTATCAAAGACAATATAAGCCTCGTTGTGGTTTTCAAACCACTCCTTAGACTTACTATATTCAATGTTATGTCCTATAAGAGCGTATTTCATTTGTTAATCTTATCCAAAATGTCTTTACATTTTTCGTTTGCTTCTTTAAGTGTAGGGTCAAGTTGTCTTGCTTCATCAGGAGACAATTCATCTTCCATCCAAGTTTTGTAAGTAGGTACAGTAGCTATTGGACTAAAGGCATCAGCTTTTTGATTTTCTACTGTTTCATCGTGGAATCTTTTTAAGCACATTTCTTCATACTTCTTAAAGGTTTCATCATCAACATTGTTAGTTTTCTTTTCGTAGTCAAAGAACTTTTGCAAAAGACCCGGAACAAGCTGAACATATAGAATTTTACTCCAAGAGAAATTAAGGGCAAAATAGTAATCTCGTTGTTTAGTGTTTAGCAAGTTGTAATATTCTTTTGCTAAATCAAAAGCCTTGTTCAAATCAGTATCAAGTTTACGCAAATGTTCAATCTTTTTATCAATTTTAGATTTCCATTCACCCTTATTGCTAAAGCCATTATCGGCATTGTATTCAAGAAGAGAATAGCCGGCTTCTTCCAATTTATGAATCAGATTGCCGTCAACATCCCTAATTGCATAACCAAGTTCATCACAACCACACCAAGTAAGGGTTTTTGAAAACTCCTTGTGCTTGAAACGAATATAGTAATCATCCCAAAGCAACTTATCAATATCCCTTTCAACTTCATACTTTTCAAGAATGTCAGGTGCATTCTGTTGAAGATAGTATTCAACTTGATTAATAAATGGTTTGAATCTAATTGTAAAATCTTTTAAACTCATGTAAAATCCTTTAATAATTGTCCTTCCTTTACTGCAACAGCCATAATCTTTTGTACTTGTTCTTCTCTACTAAAAATGATATGTTGAACTTTCTTGGCATATATGATAAGCCTTTTAAGTCTTTCCCATTCAAAAGTAGTAGTAGTTTCTTCCGTACTTAGTCTTTCTAGCTTTTTCCAGCAAGAGTAGGATGATTGTACTTGTAAAATATAATGAATTTTTTCGTATTTGTCAATACACAAACGAAGATTAATTGTATTAAATGCGGTTCTTAATGTTGTAATACAAGTATAAAATTCATTATCATTATAATAATCC
>JAGCEE010000292.1 GCA_017650795.1 Clostridia bacterium
ACTGCAAAAGAAAGACGAAATAGAAAGATAGGTCAAAGAAAGGGTCAAATCAAAAGACAAGCTAAGATGAACCTTATCAAGATGAAACAAAAGAAATCTTTCAAGGCTCGTCAAAATATGGGTATGGCTTATAACAAGAAATTACCCGATATTAATGTAAATAGAAAACCTTATGAACCTGTTAAGCAAAAATTCCAAAAAGAAAAAGATAAGTTACTTTCACCAAAATTTGAAAGTTTTATGGATGGATTCCAAGATTACCTAAATGAATCATTGTTATTGGAATGGCCAGAAGGTATTATTTGGTCAGATTCAACAAAAGGTATTGATATTGGTTGGGACTTTTGTAGTGAAGCTGAAGAAGATGGTGAATGGCTAAAGCAATTAGTAACTTTGTTCAAATATGGGGTAATGGAAACCTTGCGAGATGATAGAAACCAACCAGCAAATGAAGATGGTTTCATTTCACAGCCTAGACTAGAATTTAGTGATGCCCAAGTTGCTGATATTGCAGAAACTTTGTACTATGATTGGGCTTTCATTGAACAAGCCAGAAACGATGTAAAACTTATCAAAGATGAAAAACTTTTGGCCGACCTAGAAAAGTATGTACCAGAAAAATTGTGGAAAAAAATAAAAGGACAAAGTTAATTGTCCTTTTTTATTCGTTATATTCATTTATTGTATTTAAAATAAGTTCCCATTCTGAATTAGGCTCGGCTAAGTTATCATTGATATAGCCTGTTATTTCAAAATGTTTACATAACATTTCATCTGTCCAAGGTGTATTGTAATCACCTAACCACAAGATGTTTCTATTGTTTATGTGGTTGTTTGTAATAAGTTGATGTGTTACATATTTGCCAAAGTTTGTGTTTTGTAAACTGTCAATAAAGTTCTTACAACATAATTCACTATCAAATGAAATAGAATAAGTAATTTCAGTTGTAGTTTTGCTAAATTGGTTCTTTTGATAAAAGTCATACCAAGGCTTATTATCTTTCATTCCGTCATAGAAATAAAGAAGTTTACCTAGATTGAATAGGTGTTTTTTACCTTCATATCCGTGTTCAGTCTTTGCCCTAATGATGTTTGGTATTCTAACTCGCCAACCATCTTTCTTGTTATATTCTATATCGCATAATTGCTTAGTTTTGTCAAATACTTTTTCTACGATTGAATTATAGGATAGCTTTGTATAATCAAAACCGTCCTTTACCAATGGTATAAATGCCCAAGTCGGTACACATTTGAGTTCCCTCAAACATAACTTGAGATTCTTTGGCAGATATTACATCTAGGTTTTCTAGCTTTTTAGAAATAGATTCTTCATAACGATGATAGGCTACCTTTGTTTTGAACTTGGCAAACTTATCAATTAACCAAAATATAGGACTGATATTGATTACCTTGACAGCACAAGGTATTACCTTTTCTAAAATATCCAAATGGAGATTCTTAGAATAGGGCGGATTCATCACAACATAATCAAACTTAGGCATTTTCAAAAAATCCTTCCAATTCTACTTTATCATTCTTTGAACACCAATTTTCTATATCCCATTCAAACACATCTGAACATACAAAGTTATGGTCAATAATCTTTGTCAAATCTTCATTAGTGAAATGAGCCATAAATTTCTTTATGCGTTCTTTCGCATATTCGTGTGTTTTCGGGTCAAGTTCAATGCCATAGGTATTTGATATAGCCTTAATTGGATTTTGGTTATTCTCAACGATTCTACGATAAAGAATGGCTATGATGATATTACCTGCACCCATAGTCGGGTCTAATGCTGTTTTATCTTCATTTATCCAAATTTCCTTATCTATTTTATCCATCATCTTTTCAATGACTGGATAAGGTGTGAAAACTTGTCCTAATTTTTTTCTTGTTTCTTTATCAGCTACATAGGTAGCAAAATCATTATCAAATTGTTCTATACTCATATAATCTATGTATTTCATATAAATATAATACAAAAAATTCAAAATAGTGAGGTTATAAATGAATTTTAATTTTTGGAATCCTTTATCAGACAGATTTTTACAAGTAGAACCAGAACATTCCCAACAAAGACAAGCGGATGCCGCCAATAACTCCTTTGGTAAATCCGAAGACCCTAGAAATTGGCGAAATGCGGTTATGGGTTATAGTTCAAACTATACTGACCCAATTGACCCGTATGATTCTAATGGTATTATGTTTGATACTGTCTTTTCCACAAAAAGACAAAGAATAAATTTCTATCGTAACTTAGCCCTTTATCCTTTTACAAGAAAATGTCTAACTATGATGGCTGACGAAGCCGTTTGTGAAAATGCATTGGGTGAAGTTGCTACATTTGATATTGACAAGGCTAGTAAGTCTAAGTTTACAGAAACTGAACTTATGACCCTTAGAGATGAATTTAATTATGTAATAAATTGCGTAATTGGTAAAAACCAACTTTGGTATTTGTATTACACTTGGTTGGTTGATGCCGAATTGTTCCTAGAAATTTGTTTAAGCAGTGATGGTACAAAGGTAGCAGGTATCAAGCAATTACCACCATATTGTACAATGTGTATCTACGATGATGGCTTGCTAAAAGGTTTCATTGAAGATACAAAGCTATTAGACCCTGAAAACCAAAATGGTGAAACAAAAACATTCACCACAAACCAAATTGCCTATGCTAACTATGGATTCTGGGGTAACAATAGAAATGATGTTCGTGGTCACTTGGAAGCCGCTATCAGACCTATTAACCAATTAAGGGCTATTGAAGATGCCTTGACAGTTTATCGTATCACAAGAGCCCCTGAAAAGCGAATCTTCAAGATTTATACAGGTAAGATGCCTGTCAATCGTGTTCCAGAATATATGCAGGAATTACGAGCAAAATATCGTAAGCAATTAACCATTGACCCTGTAACCGGTATGATTAATTCCAATAACAATGTTCAAGCATTTGTTGAAGATTTCTGGTTATCCATTGATGCTGATGGTCAAGGCTCTAGCATTGAAAACTTTAAGGGCAGTACCGAATTTAATGGTCAATTAGACGATGTTAAGATGTTCCGTGAACAAGTTGCAGATGCCCTTATGGTTCCTCCTAGTAGATGGGCTACCGCTGATGGTGGTGGTGCTCAGTATTCACAAGGTATTGAAGGTTTGACACTTGAAGAAGCTAGTTTCCAAAAGTTGAATAAAAGATTAAGAAGAAAGTTCTGCGATATAATATATCAAATCTTTATGGTTCATCTTCAGGTTCGTGGTTACAAGAGTAAATTCTTGGATAGAACAATCTATAACATTGACCTTATTCCAGCTACAGACTTTGAATTAATGCGTTCATTGTCTATGTGTGAAAAGAGAGGTGGTGTTGTTGGTTCATTCTCACAATTCTTGCCTACACCTTCCAATGTAAAGCCTGGTAGTGAAGATATGGCTCCGTTGTTCTCTAGACAATTCTTCCTTGAAGATATTCTTGGATTGACCTCAGAACAAAGAATTAGAAATGACAAACTAATTGAACAAGAAACATCTGAAATTATTGCTAAGGCTCAAGCAGCTAAGGAAGAAGGCGGTGAAGAACCCGATGATGAAGGTGGTGACGATTTAGGATTCTAAGAAAATTATAAATAAAGTATAAATTACATTTAAACACAATGGAGATATACAAATGCTTTTAGAAAGTGCTAAGAAATACCTTGAAACCGCCGGTTATTCTGTCATTATGGAAAAGTCCAAATATGATGGAATTAAGGATAGTACACCAGTTGTCAAAGAACTTATTGAAACTTTAAAATCTTCTGGATTGGAAGATGATTTGAAGAAAGCCGTTGATTTGGAAGATAGATTGGCCGGCTTGACCGAAGATAACTTGAACGAAATGCAAAAGGCTAAGAAGTGGAAGGCTGAATGGACAGCAAAGGAAAAGTCCTTAAAGGGTACATTGGATGATGCTGCTAAGTATCTTGGTGATGCTTTGGATTCCGACGAAGCCCTTTTCTTCAAGGTTGCTAGTAAGGAAAACAAGGCTGGTATTCTTTTGGAAAAGGTTGTAACAGTTACATCACAAGAAGATGTTGATGATATGATTCTTAAAGTTATGCAGAACCCAACTGTTGTTACCGATGCTAGTGAATTGGCACAACAAATGGCAAATGATTTCTAGAATCTTCTTAAATCATACTATCAAAGAGCCTTGGATGCTGGTTGGGTTAAGTTGGGTGAAGTAAAAACATCTTGGAGACCTGCTTACTATGACCAAGACGATGAAGGCAATATGAAGAAATTCATTGGTAAGAAAGAACAAGAAGCCGATAGAGCTGAATGGCAAGCTAAGTCAGTTGCCGCTCGTAAGGCTAAAAAGGCTGCTGCCAATGAAAGCTACATTATGGATGAAGGATTCTTTGGTGATATTGTTGAAAAGTTCAAGGCTTTCGGTTCTTGGATTTGGAAAAAGATTACCGGCGAATTTAAGGATGCTCGTATTGAAACAAGAAAGGCTGTAATTGCTTATAGCAGAGTTCTTGACCAACTCATCAATGCTTGCGAAGATAAACTCGCTGAAGTTGAAGAATAATTAAACCTTTAACAAATTAATAAGTGGGCTAGAATATAGTCCACTTTATTTTTTATAAATACTATAAAGAGGTTTATAATGAATTTACAAGATTATATAAAAAATGAAATGGTGAAAACCAAACCTTTGAATGAAAATACAGCTGAAGCCGGTGATTGCTCAGTCTTTGAAGGTTCTCAATGGATGGGTTCACACCACCACCAATATGTAATTTGGGATAACTTAACAGGTTATGGTTATACAGGTGATGTTTTGATTGACAACCCAGACCATAAAACCGATATGGCTTGTGTTCCAGACCATATTCACTTGATTGTAAATTGGGAAGTTTTGCCTTTGGGTGATGGTCATACACACAAACTAGAAAAGCCAATCAAGGTACAACCAGATACCGATATTGATTTGAGAACAGTCCCTGTAGAAGTAGTCAAAGACGATACAAAATAGAGGTGTTTATGAAATTAGATGAAGCACAAGAAATTTTGAAAAAGAATGGCTTTCTTATGGAAAAGCATTACCAAAATGCTAGTGTAAGTTTCCAAGATGCTACTGGTCAAGAAAAGACAGTTGTTCTTAATCTTAGCAACATTGGTTGTAAAGCCAATAAGAAAGAAGATACTAAAATGTTCGTAATTAACTACTTTAATTCAAGGGTTAAAGGAACAAAGATAACAAGTGTAGAATTATTTTAACTCCCAGCCGAAATAATCGGACACGTTTCACACTCAGGTGGTTCATTTGAACCACCTTTTTGTTCATTTATTATAAATACATTATGGTGATTGACCTAGAATAATTTTAGGAGAAATTAATATGAGTTTATCAAATAACATGTCTGTATTCACCACAAGTATTCGCAATCTTCCGGATTTAGCCAAAAATTATCTTTTCCAGGTGATTTTTGAATACGAAAGTGGTTCAGTACTATCACAAGTAATTGGTACTGATGATTTTATGCTTCGTGCAAAGACTGCAAGTTTACCACAAAAGGATTTTAATGAACTTACTACCGAATATATGGGTTCTAAGATTGTTTACCCTGGTAAGGCTACTGTAGCAGGTACATTGGAAGTTACTTTTGATGAGTTCCAAGACCTTTACATTTCTAAGGCTTTACACAGATGGCAGAACTTGCTATTCAACCAAGGTTTCCAAAACGATATTGATGCTATTGGTATTACCGGTGGTGCTAGTTCTAACTACTTGAAAGATTATAGTGCTACTGTAAGAGTAGTTCTTTATGATTCTGCTTTGAAGAGTAAGCTACCCGTTGAATACAAATTCTACTATGTCTGGCCTAAGACAGTTTCACAAGTCGCATTAGGTCAAGAAAGTGCTGAAAAGATTATAAGAAGTGTTACATTCAA
>JAGCEE010000293.1 GCA_017650795.1 Clostridia bacterium
TCAGGAGCCAGTTTACCATCTACGATAGCATCATAGACGTCCTGTGCATTTACACTCATGGCCATGAAAGCCATACTAATTAGAGTAAAAATTTTCTTCATAACGTTATCAATTTGAATTAGTAATTAAGTTTGTGGGTGCAAAGATACGATTTAGCAAGCAAAAAACAAAAGAATTTTTCCTTTTTTTTTCGAGCGTAAGTATTTTCGCCATTTTATTTGGCAAATATAGGGGTTTTATTCGAATTCTCCAAATTTTTAACGCATTAAGTTTATTTCATAGCATTTTCTTTTGGCTGGTCATAGGAATTGTAAACCATATCTGCCAACTTGATAAGCAAGGCATCCTTTGAAATCTTACACAACTTTTCTGTCATGTAATCGGTCTTACCCATTTCTTCAATGGTATGCTTATTGTTTGTCAATTCAAGAACAAGTTCAGCACATTCTTCACTACCAGAAATTACAGCAATTTCTTCAAAACTTGTATCGGTATCTTCCAACAAATCATGACCGAATGCTGCATTGATTTGGGTAATAGTTCCACCATACTTCTTTACTAGCCAAGCTACACCACGGGGGTGTACGAAATATGGAACACCACTACCTTTTCTCAAAGCATGTGCATGCCGACCTTTAGCAAAGTAGTACATAGCTCGGCATTCAACAGGGAAATCCTGTGATTTGGACTTTTTAAACATAGCTGAGAACATTTTAGCCCTCCCTTCTTACAACATCTTCAAAAGTTTTACATTCTTCCGGCTTTACAATGGGTTGACCACAAGCAGGGCAACAAATGATAGGCATACTTACAATAGTGCGACCATCATCTCCAAGAATTTCAATGGAGCATTTACTTAGATTACTTGTGATACAACAATTACGGTTGTTATCACCCCAATAGCAAGTGATTTGAATGGGCTGCTTGGTAGAAACTTCTTTAAGTTTATCGCAAATTTCGCACATAGTTACCTCTTAAATTTTAGCAAAAAAACCTTTCTTTAAATCACTTTGCAGTGCTTCTTCACAACTAACATCTCCATAACATCCTTCAAAACAATCATAATATGCTAATGCCAAAAAAACATCATACACTTCTTTTCTGGTCATTACTTTGCCTGCAGGCATACCTAGAATTGGATGACCTAGAATTTCTCCTTTGACATTATGACCTACAATAATGAATTTTTCATTCAAATTGTTCTTTGTTGTTTTTGTTTTTGCCATAGATGTTACCTCATTGTTTTAGTTTTCCTAAGTTTAATATAGGAAAAAATAAAGGGCTTGTCAATAGACAAACCCATTAAATTGAGTAAATATATTTTTACACAAAATCTTTTAAAATTGATTTTTTCTTGTCTAAGACTTTGAGATTTTTAATTTCCTTTTCAATTTTTAATATATTTTCTTTAAACTTTGCCAATCTTTTGTAAAATTCATTTTTTGTTTTTGGTTTACCATGTGAAGAACCACTATGTTTTAAGCAATACACATTATCTGCTATCATAAAATTATCATAAAAATGAGTTACCTTATAATTGTTTCCATTCCTTTTTTTTAATTCTAATAACGCAACCCATCCAATTGAAAAAGATGATTTTATAGCAATAACAATGTGTTTCGGTGAATAATAATCAATTTTTGCTTTATAAAAGTCTGAATCATTGCCAATTTTTTCTAATTCTTTTAAAGTTAAATAAACACTCATTACTAACAATCCTTTTAAAGACAAGTAAATGACATATTGTAAAATGGAATTTACAACTTAGGCATATTAAATGCCACTCTCAAATCTAGTTCAGAAAATTTTTCATTTAATTCGTGGCATTTTTGCATAAACATTTCGGAATGAACATCACCGTGGCCGTGTCCTAAAACTTCTCTAATCTTATCCCAAATCCTTTCATATTCATCTTGATTTTTACTAAAGTCAATACCCCTTAATTCGGTGAGCCAAATACGATAAGCATTTACAAAATTTTCTGAAGGAGTACCACCAAAGCTATATTCCCAATAATGAACCATTTCGTGAACCATAACATTCAACATAACATATTCATTTCCGGCAATACCCTTTAAGTTGATATAAATTTGTGTCGGTGTGAAATTTGCTTCACCAATACTAATCATTGCACAAAACTGACCAAAAATTTGACCCATATCATTATTGACTAAAATTTTAATTCTTGGGAGCTTACCATCAAAATATCTTTTATTGCACACATCAAACAAACGGTAAAGTGCTTGCTTGTGATAAGTTTTTGTCAAACCAAGAAAGTATGCGATATTGTGAAGAATATAATCAAGTTTCATTGTTAAAGTCCTTTAAAAGTTCAAGTTTCTTTTTAAACACTTTGTATTGTTTGGCTTCCTGTTCCATTTTTTTGATGTTTTCTTTAAGTTTAGCAAGTCTTTTGTATAACTCGTTGGCAGTCTTAGGCTTACCATAAACTGATGTTTTATATCGTAAAAGGTATTCTTTACCATTACTACTATTAAACCCATCAATCACATCATAGAACATTGTAACTTTGTAATTGTTTCCATTTCGCTTCTTCAATGACAAAACCACTTGCCAACCCATAAATGACGGTGATTTAATGCTAATTTCGTAAAACCGCATAGTAGGATAGTCAACCAATTTGGCATTATACAAGCCAAGCCCATAAACAATCTTATTGACCTGGCTTAAAGTTAAATAAACACTCATTACTTACATTCCTTTTCAAGACGAGCAATAATATCATCGGTATTTGCTTCGTTATCTTCGTGTTCCCAATTACGAGCATCAAACACCATAGCTTCCATAATTTCATTCACAGCCTTGAAACCCTTGTCCTTTTCTTCGTAGCCACTAATGGAAAAAGGAACAATTCGCTGACCAAAGTCAATTTCCGGCCACCAACTAGCATCCGGAAATTCTTCAACCTTACCCGTAGTGAAAATCTTTTCACTCCAACCAAGGTTTTTGAAAGTAACC
Organism: Clostridia bacterium; assembly: GCA_017650795.1. Taxonomy (GTDB): domain Bacteria; phylum Bacillota; class Clostridia; order Christensenellales; family UBA1242; genus HGM11367. Next base: position 2,980 of record JAGCEE010000293.1, read on the forward strand.
GGGTCACGGTCACGAGTTTTCTTTTGAACCCTTGTAACCTTCAAATGGTATTCCTTACCAAAAAGAGTTACCGTCTTAGATTCGCTGTAAATGATTTTGCCTTTCGGTCCCCATGCCATATTGTTACCTCTTTGGTTGTTGGTTTCTTTGATATTCATAATATAGGAAAATAAGTTTAAATTGTCAATTAATTCTTTGTAAAATTAAAGTTACATAATAAATATAGTATGAACAAAAAATAAGGTTTGGTGGACCAGACCAAACCTTTTATTAAACACATTAAGTTGAGGTTAATATGTCTAACGAAATATTTATATGTAAAATTTGTGGTAAAGAATTAAAAACAATGCACCATTTACAAAAACATAAAATAACTGCAAAAGATTATTATGACAAATATATTAAAACAGAAAATGAAGGAAAATGTTTAAATTGTGGTAATGATACAAAATATATTAGTTTATTACAAGGATATAGACATTTTTGTTGTTGTCGCTGTAATGTTGAATATAATGAATTAGGTGCTAAATTTGGTGAAGAAAATGTATCTAAAAGAAAAGAAGTAAGATTAAAAATTTCAAAAGCTATTAAAAATAGAATTTCTGATAGTATTGAATATAAAAATAAATTATTATCAAACATTAA
>JAGCEE010000294.1 GCA_017650795.1 Clostridia bacterium
GAGTAAAAATAACAATAATAATAATACCATTATTACTATGTACATTTGCTTTTACTGGTTCGCTATTACTAAATGAACCACCAATTATAATAAATAAAATAAATTTAAAAACCGACATTTTAGCTAAAAATCATTCCAATTACTACCAATATTATTAAGTACCAAATAGTTTTCATTATATCCATACTTAAAAACTCCTTTTTATATTAGTTATTACACAACGAGAAATGATTGCAAGAGGAAACTTCTTGGTATATTAGCAATTCATTTATAGTTCTAGAATTTATAACTATACCGTACTCGGGTAATGACTTTCCTTTTTCATAATCTCTATTTTTAAAGGCACTATTTGGTGCAGGATTTATAAATACAGTTGAAGGAATTTTTAATATATATACGTTCGTTCCATAATATAAAACAAAAAACAAAAATTTATATTCTTGTAAATCAAAATCGTGTTTTTGAACATAAGCATAATTACCACTGGTTTTATCATTGTAACGATACCCCATTATTTTAATAATGTGTGTTTCATTATTTTTAGATATTTTATATTTTGTCTGTACCCTGTTACCAAGAATTTTTGTAAATTCGTAACCTTGTTTTATTAACAATTCTTTTACTAATTTTTCATTGTTTCTTACAAGTTCTGCCTTAGATAAATCAGCTATATTAACCATTTATTCCCCCATTATTACAAAATTCCTTAATAACACACATTTCACATTTTGGTTTATTTTCTGAACATATATTGCCAAATCCAACAGAACAATAGTGCCACAATAAGAAATCAATATATGCTTTTGTATAACCACTTTCCTCTGAAAGTTTTTCTACAACTTTTAAAACTGTCTTTTCTTCTGGCTCATCGCCTTGAATTAAGCCCAATCTCCTAAATATTCTAACAATATGAACGTCAGGCTTTATTGTATCAATACCGACATTACGCAGATATTCTAATGCTAACGGAAAACCAATTTGTTTTAATGCATACGGACTTTCTTTACAAGCTAATAAAGCTGAAATCGCATTCGGTTTTAACCTCGTAACAAAATTGTCAAGTAAGCCGTATTCATTTTCAATTTCTTCTAAAACAGAAATATTATAATTTAAGGTTTCCATTTGCTTGTTAATAGCTCTATTACCTAATGAACGGCTTTTTAAACTACTTATAAAATAATGATAATCACAATTTTTTATTTTGTTTTTATCAAAATTAAAAAACAGTTTTTCAATATACTGCCGATTTTTGTGAATTCCACTCCAATCTCTTTGACTGCTTAATAATGAAAATATCAATCCTTTTAAATGCTCATTAAAAGAGAATGTTTTACCATTTTTTCTGTTTTCAATTGCTTGTAAAATAGTTTTATCAACATTCTGTAACCTTTTACTAAGGTATTCATCAAGAATATTGAACATTTTTCTATAATCTTTTACCATTTTCCCTTTTAAAATTTTACGAATTAAGTATAAAAACGAGTAAATTTTACCTATCTCGTTATAAATTCTATCAAACACGTAATTTTTCGTCAAATTATTACCCAATTTTCC
>JAGCEE010000295.1 GCA_017650795.1 Clostridia bacterium
AGAATTGTACTGAAGTAAATGGGTATTCCAAATCTTCTTTCTGTGTGCTAGAACCTTGTAGACTTTCAATATAGTTTTTTACATTAGTAAATGTACATAGTTTCTTTTGTTGTGCCATTGTCTTTATAGAAGTAAATATACTTTCACCATTCAAGTTTGTATAAATTAACGGTGCATCATCTTCGTCAATCCAGGCGTGTTCAATAATCTTTTCAATGAATTGTGCTCTTGTTTTGCGACAATTTAACCACAATCCTTTATCACTACCATCTATCTTCTTTGTCAATTTCAATGTTGTATCATCTAATACTTCTTGAATAGCTTCATCACTTCTTTTTGTGTTTTGGAACAACAAAGAATCAGGAGTTGTCTTTGGATATGAAGCAACTTCATTCAAATAACTTTGAGCATCGTAAATTCCAATGATTACATACTGATAGTTAGAGCCTTCAATAGTAGGGATACACGATACGTTCTGTATAGCATAAACTGAATCAATATAAGGTGTTGGGTCTTCGCCTTCATTCGCAACAATAGGTGTTACGATAAAATAAATTCTATCACCATTCTTAAGGTTGTAACCGGAGAAATAAGAACCTTGGTCTTCAATTTCTATACGGATAGTTGGTAACAAACTAAAAATGTTTTCTTCAATTACAATTTCTTTAATGCCTTGTGAAGAAATCAAACGGCCTTCTTTAGGGTCATTTATTCTAATGATATAGCTTTCATAGCTGTTATCATAAGTTTTGGTATTACCGAGCAGGGTGGTTTCATTTGAAATTGACATTTATTACCCCGCTTTTAATGTGAATGTGATACCGCGATTACCTGTGGTCCAGCCATTTACTTTGAAATTGTTTCTGATAATTTCGTATGATTGTTTGAGTGACTTAGGCGCCTCAAATCCAGCAAATACTTTGTCATTTATAGCAAACAAGAAGTTTGCTTTCTGTATCTTTAAGTAAGCATACAAATGGGCAGCTGCTACCAAGTTCAACAAAAGATTTTCCTTCTCGTCTTCAGGAGCATCCACGATTTTTGTGTTAAACAATTCCAACATTTCTTCTGCTAAATGATTACTCTTGTTGTGGTTATTCTGTAACAACAACATAACCTTCTTTCTTTGGTCTTTATTATCTTCCAATTTCTCTTGAAGGTCTTCAGCACAATCCATAGTGAAATCATTGTAGTCTGGGTTCGTTCCAAACAAGTTATAAATGGAGAACATCAAACTCTTATTCATCTGGTCAAAACCTTTCAAACCACCGATAGCTGAATGAGTGCCTTTAACTTCTATGCGGCGCCCTTCATTGTCAATCAAGTCACCACTTTCTTGTGAGAAGTTAATGTTCTTAAAACAAGATACAAGGAGAAATTCACCCTTTCCAATAGCTGGTTGTGGGGTGGTTACTTTCAAAGCATCTTCAACATATTCAGGTTTTAAATACGAATCCAACTTAGCTTTCTTTAAGAAGGAAACTAATTTAATTGGGCCGAAATTTTGGAATGTGAACTTGTTTGCGTTTAGTTGTTCAAACAAGTCTTCAGGTTTAGCAATCAAATGACGTTCAAGCAAATCTTTATGCTTCTTCGCCATTTCTGTATGTTTACCAGATTTGTTGTCTGACCAAAAAGACTTTAGGTATTTCTCTAATGCGGAAGTATCTATAAGGTTTCCAACATTAACATTACCTAAACTCTTTAATTTTCCATTTTGGTCTTTTGTATAAATCTCAGGCATACATTATTTATAGAACGAATTTCGTGTCTTATCCCAGTAATCAAAATTCATAACACCATACTTACCCTTAGTAGCACAGTCCATATAATCAACACGCACGCAACGGCCTTTAGGAATGTATTTGTTCTTATACAAGGTCTGTACAGAGTTTCCGTTCTTATTCATTCTAAAGCCTTTGAAATTTAAACCTTTTCTAGGGTTATTATTGAGTATATAGAATGTGTAAACATTAGTATTATCACCATTCATATTTGACATTGGAATTTTTATACCTTTCAAAGCATCTTCAACATATTCAGGTTTTAAATACGAATCCAACTTAGCTTTCTTTAAGAAGGAAACTAATTTAAT
>JAGCEE010000296.1 GCA_017650795.1 Clostridia bacterium
GGCATATGATTGCGCACATGCAATAATAAAAGCAGTAAACGAAAAAAATCTTCAAAATGTTTCTATGCCAAATTTAGATGTGGGAGTTTCACTTAATACTGGTGATGTTGTGTTTGGAGTAGTTGGTGACGATAACAGAAAGTCAATAACCATAATTTCGGACACTGTAAACATTACAGCAAAAATGGGTGAGATTAACAAGATGTTTGGAAGCATAATAATCTTCTCAAAAGCAACACTCAATGATATTTCGGCAAGCGTTATGATAAATTATAGATATATCGGAAACTTAAAGCAAAATGATAAAGAGTATACCTCAATCTTTGAATCATTAGACGCATACCCAAGAGCAAAGCGAGATAAGTTAATAAAAAACAAGGTTGCATTTGAGCAGGGGGTTAGGGCTTATGTAAACGGCAAGTATGATTTGGCAGTAAGGGCATTTGAAGAGGTGTACAAAAAAGAAAAAGACGATAAAGTTTGCTACACTTTTTACAACAAAGCAAAAGAAAAAACATAAAAATAATATAATAAAAATAAACCAAAAAAAATGTGTTGGACATTATCTAACACATTTTTAAAAATAAAGATAAAAAATAATTACAAAATATTATTTTATTATTTTAATAAATTGCTTTTTTCCTTTTTTTATAAGAGCAAAACCGTCTTTAAAATCGGCATCATATAATGAATAATTAAAATCGGTTAATTTATTGTCATTAACAGAAATTCCACCTTGCATAATCAATCTTCTTGCTTCACTTTTAGAGGCACAAAATTTGCAATTAACCAAAATATCGCAAATATTAAAACAGCCATCTAAAACTTTAAACTCTGGTGCATCATCATAATTGTTATTACTAAATAAATTGTTTGCCATATTAAGTGCATTGTCGGCATCTTCTTTGCCGTGTATTCTTTTTGTTATTTCGTAAGCCATAACCTTTTTAGTTTCTCTAATGTCGCCTTGCATAAGTTCTTTAATTCTTTCAATGCTTAAATCGGTAAGTCTTGTTAAAAGCATTTCAACTTCGCTGTCATCACGATTGTAAAAGTATTGGAAAAACTCAAAAGGCGAGGTTTTGTTTTTATCAATCCAAATTGTTCCTTTGGCAGTTTTGCCCATTTTTTTACCCTCGGAAGTAAGTAGTAGTGGGCATGTGAGTGCTTGAAAAGCCTCTGCATCTTTTCCTTCTAAAATATTAAGTTTTCTGCCAAGTTTTGCACCAGCAACAATATTGCCCCATTGGTCCGAGCCACCAATTTCTAGTTTACAACCATACTTTCTATTTAAGTAAACAAAGTCGTATGCCTGAATAAGTTGATAGCCCATTTCCAAAAATGTTAAACCACCAGATTCCATTCTAGATTTGCAAGCATCTGATGCAAGCATTTCTGCCACATTAAAATGTGCACCAATATCACGCATAAAGTTTACATAGCTGTAATCGTTCATCCAGTCTGCGTTGTTTACAATTATTGCGGGGTTATCGCCATCAAGCTTTAAAAATCTGCCAATGTTTTCTTTAATTTTTTTGTAGTTATTTTCAATAAACTCACTTGTCACCATAGCACGCATGTCTTGTCTGCCACTTGGGTCTCCAATTTGTGCGGTAGCACCACCAAGAAGCACTATTGCTTTATGCCCAGCATTTTGGAACTTTTGTAGCATTAAAAGTGATATAGTGTGGCCAATATGCAAACTATCTGCCGTTGGGTCAATTCCAACATAAACAGCCATAGGCTCTCCATTGCATAGTTTTTTAATTTGCTCCTCATCTGTCATTTGGTAAACAAATTGTCTTTGTTTTAATTCTTCAAACAAATTGCATCTTTCCATAAATTTCTCCTAAAATAAACTTTTTATATCGTATTAAAAAATAATGTTTGGCATCTAACAATTTATTAAATAAAAAATGCCTTACATCTTAATACAAAAGATATAAGGACGACTAATAAATCGTGGTACCACCTTACTTTGTGACAAAATCACCTCATTACAATTTTTTTTTTAGGCAAAATTAAACCTTGCTCCAAAAGTGTAATTTCGTTTAACCCCTCAAAAGTTTTGCACCAACCAACTTTTCTCTTAACTCATATTGAAGAAAAACTACTGCTTCTTTTTTCAACGCTAAGAGGAGTTTAGATTAAATAATAATAATTGTCAAGCAATATTGTGTTTTTATAAAATATAATATTATTGTTTAAGTTTCAAGCAGATTTTCAACATTAACAAAGTTTATTCTTTTATCAAAAATTTGCTTTAATAATTTTGTTAGGTTGGAGTTAAAGTTTTCTCCACAATAAATATTAACATATTTTGGTGCAAGGGAAATAAGACTAGAAATTATAGAGCTATCAATATCTTTTTCTCCAATTTGATTTTGGCAGAGTTTATTAAAATTGGTATCGTAAAAAATAATGCTATCTTTTTCTTTCATTAGGTTTATTGTTTCGTTTTTAAGTTCTAAATTATCAACTAAAAACTTTAATAGTTCAACAAGAGTATCGTTTGAAGATAAATATGACTTGTTGTCATTCGCAATGCCAACAAGTTCTTTCCATTTTTCACGAAGTGCACCAAGTTTAAAAAAATAAAAAGCTTCCAAATCTAATGAGTTTGATAAATCAAGATGATTTTCAACAATGTATTTATCTGACTCTTTATCAAAACTAACAAGTGCTTGCATAAAAGCCTTTTTGCTTATTTCATCTAGGTTGTATAGGGTAAGATTTTCGCTTAAAAACTTTAGTTTGTAATCTTCCACAATAACATCGGCTATTAAGTTTTCTATGTAGTGTTTTAACCTTGCGCTGTCGCATTCTTCGCATGATAAAAGAATGGAGATATTACCACATCTTTCGTATGTTGTGACAATGCCATTATAGTTTTTACAGTATTCTTTAAGTGCCATATAGATTTTTTTTGATATTGCTAAATTTTTATCTGATAAACTAATGCAGAATTCCCACATAAAATCTCCTTGCAAAGTATTTTATGCAAGAAAATAAAAAATACACTAAAAAAATGATTTTGTTTGGTTAAAAACTAACAATAAAATGTTTTAATACGTTTGACATTTTATTTAAAATTATTCACAATGTAATGGAATGGAGAGTGTGTGTGATGAAAAAAATTATTTCAATAATGCTTCTTATGTTGTTTTCTCTTTCGGCACTTATTTTTAGTGGTTGTGATGAAGAAAAGGACACGTATTTGGTTTCCACATATATGAATTGGGCAAGGTTTGGAGAGGTTTATGGTGGAAACGATACATATGAAGAAGGCTCATCTGTCACAATAACGGCTGTGCCATGGCAAACTAACTCGCAAAAAGATGAAAACGTTTTTGTGGCATGGATACACGACTACAAAGTTGTTTCAAAAGATGCACAATATACTTTTACAGTAAATAAGGACACGGCAGGCGACTATATTGCATTATTTAAAAATAATAAAACCGACTTAGAGTATGTTTCTCCACTTGGTTTTTCATTGGAATTTGGTGTTTTTGCAGATGATAGCATAAATATTGATGTTGATTCTTATAGCATAGACATTGGTTATTACGAGGATGAACTCTTCCAAGTTCTTAGTGCAGAGGCAGATAATAACAACATGGCAAGCATAGAGGATATTTATCAAGATGGCGATTTGCCATATACATTTGACAAAACAAAAGATTTGTATGTTAAAGCTCAAATAAAGTATCTTAGAGGTGACCTAGAATATACAACAACAGCAATCAAAAAAATAAACAAGGTATCTCTTGGCGAGCAGGTACAAAAAATTGAAATTTTAGACGAGTTTTCAGAAGCAACACTTACAGGGATCGGTACTAGGCTTGAATACTCAAAAAAGCCAAGCCTTGAATTAAACATGGCAAAACTTTCAGATTTATTGTTAGAAGAAGCAGAATAAAACTTGATTTAATTAAATATATAAAAATAATAGGCAAAGTTTAAGCCCATTATTTTTTTATGTGGTAGATAAAATATGGGTTATAAACATTTTTTATGTTTTTTTTAATAGTTATTGACTTTAATTTTTTTTTGTGTATATAATAATGTCATCTTTAATTTAAACAAATATAAAAGACAAGTAGTGTTTGCCCTCTAAATTACCAGAGAAGTTGCCATTAGGCTGGAAGCAACAGATTTATGACAAAACATGAAACCACTTTTTAGTTTAACAGCCCTAGCCTGATGCTAGAAAATAAGTGACCAATAATTTGGTAATTAAGGTGGAACCACGGCTTTAACAAGTCGCCCTTTGCTATAAAAATAGCATTGGGTGGCTTTTTTGTTTGTAAAGACAATATTAAAATAATTATTTATTTAAAGGAGAATTATATGGAAGACGAAAAATTAGAAAAACTACAAATGAGCAGACACTCTCTTTCGCATGTGCTTGCAAAAGCAATTAAAAATGTTTATGGCAAAGAAAATGTAAAACTTGCCATTGGTCCAGCCATAGACAATGGGTTTTATTATGACTTTGATATGCCAAGCATTTCGCCAGATGATTTTGAAAAAATAGAAAAAGAGATGAAGGCAATTATAAACAAAAACGAAGAGTTTAAAAGGGAAGAAATCTCAAAAGAGCAGGCACTAAAAATGTTTGAGGGCGAGCCATACAAGATTGAGTTAATAAATGACCTGCCAGAAGGCGAAACTATTTCGGTTTACTACCTTGGTGACGATTTCGTGGACCTTTGTCGTGGCCCTCATGTATCCAACACTTCAAAACTTCAATCTTATGCCTATAAAATTAATAGAGTAAGTGGTGCATATTGGCGTGGTGATGAGCATAACAAAATGCTTCAAAGAGTTTATGTTTATGCTTTTGCCGATAAAAAACAATTAGCCGATTATATCAATATGATAGAAGAAGCAAAAAAGCGTGACCACAACAAAGTTGGTAGAGAATTAGAGTATTTTACAACAGTTGATTATATCGGTCAGGGGCTTCCAATAATGCTTCCAAGGGGTGCAAAAACCATACAAATAATGCAAAGATTTGTAGAAGATGAGGAAGAAAGAAGAGGCTATTTGCTAACCAAAACTCCATTTATGAGCAAAAATGATTTGTTTAAAATCTCTGGGCACTGGGATCATTACAAAGAATCAATGTTTGTTTTGGGTGATGAAAAAAAAGATAAAGAAGTGTTCTGTTTAAGACCAATGACCTGTCCATTCCAATATCAAGCTTATTTAAATAGGCCTCGTTCGTACAGAGATTTGCCAATGAGACTTGCCGAAACTTCAACTTTGTTTAGAAACGAGGCAAGTGGTGAGTGCCATGGCTTAATTAGAGTTCGTCAATTCACGATTTCAGAAGGTCACCTAATGGTTAGACCGGATCAATTAGAAGATGAATTTAAGGGCTGTTTGGACCTTGCAACATATATGCTTAAAACTCTTGGCCTTTACGAAGATGTATCTTTTAGGTTCTCAAAATGGGACGAAAACAATAAAGACAAATACATTGGTAGTAAACAAGAATGGGAAAGAGTTCAGGGCGAGATGAGAAGAATATTAAATGACCTTAAAATAGACTATTTTGAAGCAGATGGCGAGGCTGCATTCTATGGACCAAAACTTGACATTCAAATTAAAAATGTTCACGGCAAAGAAGACACAATAATCACAATTCAAATAGATTTCCAAATAGCAGAAAGATTTGGTATGTTCTACACCGATGAAAATGGCGAGAAAAAACTTCCATACATTATTCACAGAACATCTATTGGATGTTATGAAAGAACTCTTGCTTATCTTTTAGAAAAGTATGCCGGAGCATTACCACTTTGGCTTTGTGCAGAGCAGGTTAGGGTTATGAATATATCCGAAGCAAGTGAATATTACGCAAACGAAATTTATAAAAAGCTTCAATCTTACAATATTAGGTGTACAATAGATGTTCGAAACGAAAAGATTGGCTATAAAATTCGTGAGGCAGCAACAACAAAAATTCCATATATGATAATTGTTGGTGATGGCGAAAAAGAAAATGGAACAATTTCTATTCGTGGCAGAGGAAACAAAAGTGCTAGTGGATTAAAACTAGATGACTTTATTGCAAGATTAAATAAAGAAATTGCAGAAAAAAAGATATAAATAGTTTTAAAATAAATTGTTTTGCTAAAAA
>JAGCEE010000032.1 GCA_017650795.1 Clostridia bacterium
TATAATTTTGCAATAACTATTGAAGATTATAATAAAGGCTTAACCAAGAATAATGTTTTCTTAAAATATGAAACTTCTGATGGTACACAATATGTTAAATGTGCCGATGTAAAAATAAATCAAAGGTATACTGTCACATATGCAGGCGAATTGGTAGATTACAATTATCATAATGATATAATATCAATTCAAGAAGCAATTATCGTTTCCGAACTAGAAGATGGTTTAGCACCAAATAATGAGTATGCTTGTTTACAAAGTGTAATCTACAAGAATTCAAGTAGTGGCAATACTCTTGTTTTAGCAGAATTGCAATATGTTGTTGTTTGCGATATAACCATCAATAATATTGATGAAAATAATGACGACTATGACATACAACTAAATGCTAATGAGTACCCTAATGGTTTAAGCTTAGTTAATATTCTTGACATAGTAAAAAGCAATAGCAGAAACTTATGGTGTAATGACGTAGATAATGAAAAAACACTAACAATAACCGAAAAGGGTTCAAGTTCTAATGCCTCAGAAAAATCAATAAGAACATATGGCATAGAAGTGGGAGATGGAATTGTTTTCGATTATAATATAAATGCAGTTGGTGCAAAAAATAATGGTACCATTGTCACATACGAATTAAGATACACAGTAGTTGAGGGTGGTATTTCATTTGTTTACGCTAAAAACTTTAAAGTAAAAGTATTGTCAGATGTAGAATTTATGTTAAAAAATAATGACTTTACTTCAACTGACAATTCACAAGACCATATGTTAAAAATTAGTACTACTGGGACAATAATGTTAGTAAACGGTTCTCAAACAAATGGAGATGGTACGGCATATTATGTTTATGCTTATGGAAGATACAATGAGAACAAAACCAATATTGCTGCAAGATTTAATATAAATGTAAATGGTGGAGATTATGCCGAACTTCTTGGTAATTATTTAACTGTTGATGATGGAGAGTATTATACAAAAACCAATAATAGCATTTATATAACTTGCGAGGCTTTGCCTACATTTGGTAATAAAGAAATTGTTATAGAGTTTACCGATTTATATGACTTTACATTTAGCTATTATATTGTATTTGAGGCATCTGCCGACATAGATAGTAGTTCAATAACAACTCAAACCATTTATGAGGGCGATACCATTTCAGTATTTAATAAGAGAAATAATTCTGGTCTTGATGGAATTGGTTTTATATTCAAAAATATTGATGGCGATATAATAGAAGATCAAAGCGTATTCCTTCAAAATGCATATATCATTGTTCCAGAAAATGCCAAATCAGAAGCATTTGTGGGTGGTGGCGGCTACGATGGTATTGTTAAGGTGGCAGGAAATGAAATAAAATTCAATTATGCAGACTGGGATTCAACGCACTGGGCTGGTAATCAAACATTCTGGGAATGCTATGGAAATGGTAGTCAGGTTGCCTTAACGCTTAGAGTTATTATCTCGGGAGAAGACACAGAAGGTGCAGAAACATATTTCAGAGATTATCCAATCTTCTATACAAAGAGATATTCGATGTCATTAGAAGAGGAAAACACATATGTTAGAGATGGTGTTGAATTTAATATGGAAAATCTAATCAGTGTAATGGATAATAAAAATTCAAGATACCTTGGAGAGCCAAAGATATATGATGCCGATGCATATAAATTAGATGCAATTGATAGCACCTATGGTGGCATCCAAATAAATGAATTATACGACTATGGAACCGGCGATGAATATCCAGTAGAATTTAAGTACGATTATAAATATAAAGACCCGGAATACCCGGAAGATTCTACTAAAAAAATAACGGCGGAAGCAAGCTATTATATAAGCAAATTTAATGTTTATAATATGATGCTCTATTTAGCGGATAATGCTGATGCTGTGACTGATGCGACTACATTTAAGGTGGATGGCCCAGATGATTATGATAGTGTTGGTAATAATAATACCATAAATTATTCAATGACTATAAACAAAGACTTTGTTGCCGCTGTTCTTAAAGAGCTTGGAATAGAGCAGTCACCAACTGATAAAACCATATTTACACTTTCTCTTAACATTGGTTTAAGAAATAATAATACAAGCAAAACTGCAAATATTGTTCGTGAGTTTAGACTTAATATTGAACAAGTGCATAGTGACCCAGCCACAATTAGTGCAATAGTAGGTGATAGTGATAATTATATTGTTTTAGGTAGTTATCAGCCAGAACCTGTGCTTGAAGATGTGACATTTGACAACACCACATTTAAACTATATACAGTTTTAGATGGTGAAAATGAAATATCTTGGACTGGTCCGGAGGACAAAGCATCGTTAATTAAGGCAAAAGCAGGTTTATTGTCTAATGGAATAACACACACTAGTGTAAAACTATTAGATATTTCAATATCCGACAAGGTTGATGGCGATGGCATAAATGTTATAATAAAAACATCAGATGGAAAATTACATGCCGAAAACATTAAATCCTCTACAACCTTAACTTCAATGATTATTTTAAGTGATGGTAAGTATTTGGGCAAAAATCCAGAACTATATACGGGTTATTACACAGAGTCTAGTGGCAATTATACTGTTGCGGGATTAGAGGGAACACAATGCTTTAATGGTTTGACCATTGATGATGTAAAACAAGCTAAATTTTTGCATTCTGTATACATGAATGATTTATATACCAACAAGCTCGATCTAGAAAAAGATAAAGCATTCTTTACTTCGTCAAAATATGGCGTAGATTATCAATCTAAATCTGTTATAATTAAGTATGAATTATATGAAAAGGCTGGATATTTATACAGTTTTTCTGCCAATGCAAATGTCACATTAAAATACACGGGCATAAATACCGATGATGCATACATTGGCAATAGTTCAATACACTACATTGAGTTTAGTGCAAGTGCTAATGTTGATGATGAAAATGCAACGGTAAATGAAAAGCAATTAACAGTATCACTTATTAGTAGTGACTCATTTGTTGGTGATGGAACAACTGTAATCTCAAGTAAAAACATAATATCACATAATGTTGTTGATGTTTTGGTAGATGGGGTACAATTAGCTAGTTATTCTGTAGACAAAACAAATGGAATTATTACATTTAATGATCCTGTTGCCGCTGGTAAAATAATTGTTGTAAAATATGGTGGTCTCGTTTGGGGTGACGAGTTTAAGTTAACTCCTGGTGTAGGTAAGGTTGCAACATTAGCATATTCTGCAAAAGAGGACTTATCTTTACAATCACTGGGACTTTTAAAATATGAACTAACAGGCGTTTATGCGGGTAGCAACACAACAACAAGTTCAGTTGCATCAATAGATCAAACAACCGGAATATTGACTTTGATGGAGGGATATAGATTAAACGATTACTATATATCAATAAGAATTAGTTGTGCCTATCCTAGTGACGATTTGGGTGATTATGAGTATCGACCAATCGGAACAGTTAATGTTGGATTTAGATATACCATTAGCACATAAAAAAATTGAATAAAATATAAATATTCAACAAAAATAATTTCTGGAGAAAAAACTCTGGAAATTATTTTTTTAATATTTTATAAATTTCTTTTATTTTAAGGATTTTCACAATTTTCTATGAATATAAATATAGTATTTTTTTTGTTATTTTTAATTCAGCTTTTACCTATAATAATTGTAATCATTTACGAAAATAATAACCCCAAATCCATGTATTTTTGGTCGGCATTAACCTTTATTATTCCAATGGGAATACTAATTTATGTATTATTTGGTAATAGCTTAAAATTTAAAACAAGAAAAATAATTAAATCAAAATATAAAACAACAAAACAATATTTAAATCAAACAAGTTGGATTACACACTATAAAAATAAAACAACAAACCCAGTCAAAAATTTTAAAAAACGAGCATTATATTGTGGGCATTTTGACGTCTGGCATTATGGCAATTTAAAAATATTCTCTTTTGGAAACAATTTTGTTAATGCACTATTAAAAGATATTAAAAAAGCCCAAAAATATATTTTCTTACAGTTCTATATTTTTAGTGATGATAATGTTGGAAACAAAATAAAAGATGCGCTAATAAAAAAGGCAAAGAGTGGAGTGGAAATAAGAGTGCTTTACGATGATTTTGGCTCTTTTAATACCAATAATTCTTTTTGGCAACAATTAAAAGAAAACAACATAAAAACCACCTCGTTTTTTCCGTCGCACTATAAGTTTTTTAATAGCAAGGTAAACTATCGAAATCATCGTAAACTTGTAATTATCGACGGCAAGGTGGCATATGTGGGTGGCTTAAATATAAGGGATGACCATATGGGAAATGGCAAAATATCGCCTTGGAGAGATGCGATGGCAAGAGTAGGTGGTGGCGTGGTTTTTGCAATTTTAAATATATTTTTAAACGATTATTTGAGCCAAAATAATGATTATGCTATAAAAAACACCTCTAAATTTTTTAGTAAGATAACAGATGTTGGCACAAAAACTTGCCAAGTTATCACTAGTGGGCCAGATGGCGATAAAAAATATATTTATAAAACTTATTTAAAAGCAATAACAATGGCAAAACGCAGGATTATAATTCAAACCCCTTACTTTGTGATAGATAAAAAAATGATACGTAGATTAAGGTTAGCGGCAAAAAGAGGGGTTAGGGTTGACATAATAATTCCCAAATTGCCCGATAAAAATATTATTTATTCTGCAAGTTTAAGATGCGTTAGTCACTTGGTTGGCAAAAATGTAAATATTTATGCTTATAATGGCTTTATTCATTCAAAGGTTTTTGTTGTTGATAATAATGCAAGCATAGGCTCATGTAATTTTGATAATCGTTCGTTTAAAATAAATTTTGAGGACACTTTAATACTTTATAGTAAAAGCGACTTAAAAAAAGTGCAAGAAATAGTAAAACAAGACAAAGCAAATTCAATTCTTTTAACTAAGAAATCATTACAAGGACTAAAAAAACAATATCATATAAATTGGTTTGTTTTTGTTTTGTTAAAAAATTTAATTTAGATATATTTTAATTCTTAATTACTACATTATTAAAAAAACATCGTGTTTATTTTCTGACAAAAAAACCAAAATGTATTGCGTATGTGTAAACATATAAAAAATAGTGATTAGTAGATTAAGTTTTTTTTGGTTCTGTGCTTTAACAAATCACTAATCACTATTGGCTAATTACTATTCAAAATTTTAATTTGTGAATAATTCTTTATTCTTCATTATTATGTACTATCCTCTGCAACCGCCCATTTCGCCAAATCCACCATTATTGCAAGAAAGTAAAAGTAATATAATTAAAATGGTTGTGCAGTCAAATTCAATGCAATTTCCACAGATAGAAAGTAAAAGGATTATCCAAACAAGCGTGCAAGCGCAGTCGCCATCTCCTTGACCTTTTCTTCCGCCAAAAACATTACCAAAAAAGTTCATTTTATTTGCCTCCCGTTTATAATTTGCCTGTTTATATCTTTAACTCATTTCCGGATAATAAATTAAAGTATAAATGGATTTTATTCTGCTGTTTTTTATGTGTTTTCATTGGTTCCATATCATAGTATTTTGGTGCCTGCAAAAATGTGACAAAAAACAACAATGTATTTAGCTTAAACAAAACAAGTGCCAATTCGACAAATTATCACAACATATAATTGGAAAAAGTACTCAAACTACACTTGAAGCGATGTGAGGGGGATTTAATCGAAAAATGTATATTATGACATAAGTAATTGTTTAAATCGTTTGACAATTAGTTTGTTATAGTATAAACTTATGTCGTTAAAAACTAATTAGGAGCGACAAAGATGAAAAAATCATTAAAAAGAACCTGTGCTGTGGTTATGGCTGTTGCAGCAACGGCAGGTCTTACTGGTGTTCAAAAACTAGAATCAGCAAATGTACAAAACAACAAATTAGCAAGTTTTAGTGCATATGCAGACCCTGCTCCAACTGGGGTTATGACTATTTCTAGTTATAAAAAATCAGTTGTTTATGGCGATACCGTCACTCTTCCAACTGCCAAGTTTGATGGCGCAGATATTGGTGTGGATGGTATTAAAGTGACATCTCCAACAGGAGCAAATGTCACAATTACCGATGGCAAGTTTAAGGTAGAGGCCGTTGGTACTTATCGTATTAGATACACAAGTGGGAATTATGTTGGTGAAATCACAATAGTTTCAACTATTCCAAATTATTCACTTTCTTACGAAAAGAATTCTTCAAGAATTCTTCCAACAAAAGTATCTGTAGATTACACTGGCGATATCTATGTGCCAAACTATGTTATTACAGATAAAAATGGAGACAAGGTAGACAGTTCTAAGTTTAATGTAGATATTTCTGTCACAAAAGGTAGTAATGTATTTACTGTTGGTGCAGATGGCAAAATTAACTTTGGAACAACTGGATTAGAGGTTGGCACATACTATGTGACTTACACTGTCACTACTGCTCAAGATGACGAAAACAATATTGAGGCTGGTAGCTACATTACTTCCGATACAGTCACATTTAAGTGTGTAGATGCAGACAATGCTTTTAAAGCAGATAGCAAGTTAAAACTTTCTTATTCAAAAGAAAAAATATCAAGCGTAAACTTGGGCAAAATGGTTGAGCTTCCAGAAATCAGTGCAACCTTAGAGGGCGAGTCCGTTGATGTTTATTATACGGTAGAAGTATATAAAAACGGATTAACAAAAATAGAAGATGCATCAATCATAAGCAAAAATGCTGATACAGGCATTTGGGAATTTACAGCAAAAGAAATTGCTGATTACTACACTGTTAAGTATGCAGTAAATGATGCTATTGGTAATACCGAAGAAATAGAATTTGCAATCACAACAGTAGAGGATACATTAGATCCAACACCTTGGGTGGTTGATCCTTACGACAAAACCGACGCAGAAGCAATTAAAGCGTTAAAAAATGTTGATTACAAACTTGCATCATATTTCCAATCTGGTGACAATTCTCATATAAGAATTCTTCCAATTTATGCAGAAGACCTTGGAACTTTTGGATTTGGCGAATATAAACTTCTTCAAAGACAAGTAAAAAGTTATAGCAGTGGTGAAGTGCTTTACACAGATACTGAAGACCCAAACAAAACGCTTGTATTTAATTGCACAGATGAGGAAAATACACTTGCAGCAACAGAAAAACTTGCCAAAGATAAAGATGGCAATGCTATTAAACTAAAAAAAGGCAAATATGTTGTTAGTTATACAGTAAAAGATGCTGCCGGAAATGAAAATACTAGCACTTTTGATTTTGAAGTTAGAACAGATTATACTGATGGAAAATTTGACGGCGAATATGTAGATCCAACGGTCAAATTTAACGATGAATGGTATGAAACCGTAGATAAGGGCGAAGTTATTGAATTTAGCGAACCTACATTTAGTGACGAATATGACCAAAGATTGTTAAAGAGTGTTTCATATCAATACTTTACAAACGCAGATGTTGCTATTGGAGAAAAAGAAGAGTTAGAACTTGGTAGCAACAAAAAGTATTCAATAGATACGGCAAAGGCTCCTGTTAATGCCTACAAAGTAAAGATTTTTGCATCAGCAACCAATGATTCTGGCAGAACAACAACCGAAACAAATGAAATAATTGTTAAGTCAGAAACAACCGGTACAGTTGCGCCTGAGGTGGTAGAGGTTGAGGCAGATACAAACCCTGCAATTCTAACACAAGGTGTTGAAATTTTGGTTCCAACAATTAAGTTTAGTGATGATTTGATTGACACACTAGATGTAGATATTACAATCACTTGCACAGATGGCGAAGACGTCACAGATTATGAGGCAAACAATTTAGTTGTCACAAGAGCTGGTGGCTACTTATTCTGCGGTGGTGCAAAGTTTGTTGCAGCAACAAAAGGTAATTACGTTGTAGCAGTTAAGGCAACAGATGCAGCAGGAAACATGGCAATTAAGTTTATTGAATATGATGTAGTAGCAAATGACTATGCAGGCGAATTAAGATTTGCAAATGTTGGAATAACAGATAAAACTATAGAACTTGGCGAGTCATATAAACTTCCAACAGCAAAAATAGTTGGTGATAATGCCGCAGATTATTCATATGAAGTTCAACTTGTTTCTGGTCCAACCGGATATAAACTAAACAACGACAAGTTTACTCCAAGCAAAGTTGGTGAATACAAACTTAGATATGTAATGTATTTAACAGCAAATGCAAAGGGTGCTCTTGACGGAATAGTAGAAGATGAAGTGGTTGAGTTTACAATTACAGTAGAAGATACAACAGCACCAGAAATCCACGTTGATTGGAAATCAAATAATATTCTTAAAACAGGCGAAACCACACCAACTTCTGGTTTGATTTCAGCCGTTTACGAAAACTACACAAAAATACTTCTTCCAATGTTCTCAGCTACCGACCTTAGCAAGTTGGATGAAAATCAATCAATGATAACTATTACATGCTCAAAAACATCATCTACAAGAACTATCAAGTTTGCTGATATGGCAAAAGAGTTTGCGGAAGGTACAGATGGTACAATGTATTACAACTTCAATAGAGATGCAGAATACACAATCACATATACAGCAGTAGATGTTCAAGGCAATAGTGCTAAAAAGGTATTCACAATTAAAGTTGGTGATTTGGAACCTCCTGTGCTTGTTGTAGACGATAGTATCTTAGAAAGCGAATACAAAATTGGTAATACTATTGATATAGACTTAAATTCAGACTCTGGTGAAATCTTTAAGATTTATGACGGAGACGAATCCGCAATAGTTAAAAACATAAAGATAAAACTTACATGTAATGGTTCAGAGGTTAAGAATGACGAAACAGGAGCAGGTAAGTATAGCTTCAAATTAGAAACAGCAGGTTCATACGAATTAACATTCTATGTATCAGATGATGCAGAAAATAAATCAAACGAAGTTGTTAAAACTTTTGAAATTGCCGAAGAGGGCGAAGAAACAGTAGATACAACAAAAGTTGTTGGAACAATTTTGATTGTTGTTTCTGTATTAGTCCTTGGCGGTGTTGTGGTTTACTTCATTGTTTCTAAGAAAAAGATGGATAAATTATACAATTCATAATAAAATAAAAAAACACATTTGAAAAACACAAATGTGTTTTTTTTTGTTATTTTATATTTAAAAACTAACAAAAAAATGATAATTATTAAAAACGGCTTATATAATATTTATATGGCAATAGTTTACTAATTTATATTAAATCATATAGTAATGTGTGTTTAAGTGGCTTTAAATGACAAAAAACATTTATATTTGCTTTGATATTTGTTGAGTTTTTTGTTATTATATAATTATGAAGAGCAATATTCTGTTAGTTGGACTAGATTATGATTTTGTCAAAAGCGTAGCAAATGAGTTGGCAAATAAATTTGATATGTTTTTTTTAGATGTAAATGATTTGATTGAGTACAACTTAATGGATACAGAAAATGTTAAGGTCACTTGTGGAATAGAGTATTTCGAAAAGGTAGAAAAAAAAATTGCACTAAGCGTTGCCGAGTACGAAAATACAGTAATAAACTTTCCTTATTCATTATTTTTAAATGCCAACTTTTCTAATATACTCTCAAAACGAGCAATTACAATATTCATTAAAATGGATAAAGAAACATTAGTAAAAGAAAATTTTAGGCGAAAAGAAAACAAACTAAGCATAGAGATTTTAACATGCGAAGAACTTAACAAACTATTAACCGAAAAAGCCGAAATGGTGGTAGAAAACTCAACACTAAACACCAAAATATGTATTGACGATATTATAAATGAATTAAAAAAAATAAAAATAGACAAAAAGTAAATCATTGTTAGATTTTTGGAGCAATTAAATGAATATAAATCAAAAATGTATAAACGAACTTAGACTTATGAGTGCAAGTGTCATTTCTAATGCAAACTCTGGTCACACCGGAAGCTCAGTTGGTGCTGTACCTATTTTATATGCCTTATTTAAAGACCATTACTTTTTTAGCCCCAACGATAGCGAGTTTTTTGCAAGAGATAGATTGGTTTTATCTGCCGGTCATATTTCTGCACTTTATTATAGCCTATTAAACTTGTTTGATATGGGTGTATCGGACGAGGACTTGTTAAAATTTAGAAAACTTGGCTCAAAAACGCCAGGCCATCCAGAGTATCAAAAAACCAAATTTGTAGAAACATCAACCGGCCCACTTGGTCAAGGAATAGCAAATGCAGTGGGCATGGCGATAGGGCAAACTATTGTTGGTAGCAGATTTAATGCCCAAAAGGCAAATATTATAGACAACTATACTTATTGCTATTGTGGTGATGGCTGTTTGCAAGAGGGTGTTGGCATGGAGGCTTGTAGCCTTGCAGGAACTTTAAAACTTAAAAATCTTATTTTACTATACGATTCAAACAACATAACAATAGATGGAAAAGTTGATATATCAAACACCGAAAATGTTGCCAAAAAGTTTAAAGCAATGGGTTGGAGAGTTATTAAAGTTTCAAATGGTAATAGTTATTTTTGGAATACTTGGGCAATTTCTAGGGCAAAACGTTCTAACAGACCAACAATAATAATATTTAAAACAACCATAGGATATGGTACTGCATATGCAGGAACAAATAAAATACATGGCATTGCACTTAGCGAAAAAGAGTTAATAGAATATAAAAGTGATTTGTTAATGCCAAACTTTACAAAATTCTCTAAGGAAGTAAAGGATTATTGTTTTAGAACAATACGAAATAACAAAATACAACTAGAACGTTGGAAAAGAATGTATTGTCTTTATGCTCAAACACATCCAGAGCTTTGTAGACAGTTTGAGGCATTTATAGAAGATAAAGAGTTTGATGCACTTAGTTTGTTAAAAAATGAGGCTTTAAAAGAAGATATGAGTACTCGTGACGCAAACGCAATGATACTAAAAGAAATCATGAACAAACTGCCAAGATTAGTTGGTGGAACTGCCGACCTTGCAAGTTCTTGTAAAGCATATGTGAAAGACCTTGGCGATTATTCTGCCGAAAACTATAAAGGTAGAAACATACATTTTGGAGTGCGTGAACATGCCATGGGGGCAATTTGTAATGGAATAAGCCTATATTTAGAATCTCCTGTATTTTGCTCAACATTTATGTCGTTTAGCAATTACATGATGCCTGCAATCCGTATGAGTGCCATGATGAGTTTGCCGGTTATGTACGAGTTTACTCACGATAGTTATAGAGTAGGTGAAGACGGACCAACTCATCAGCCAGTAGAACAACTTGGACAATTAAGACTTATTCCAAACTTAAATGTGTTTAGGCCTGCCGATGCTAATGAACTTATTTATTGCTATAAAATGGCATTATCAGAAAACAAACCAAGCGCATTTGCATTATCAAGACAAATACTAAAAAGTGTCACCGTTGGGGCTAAAAATATCTCTCGCGGTGGATATGTACTTTCTGGCGCTGGTAGTAGTGATGTCACGATATATGCAACCGGAAGCGAAGTAGCACTTGCATTGGAAGTTAAAGATATGTTAAAAGCAGACAACATAAAAGTAAGGGTTTGTTCGTTCCCTTGTTTAGAAGTTTTTGAACAACAAACCGAAAATTATAAACAATCAGTTTTAGAGGGTTCAAAACTAAAAGTAATATTAGAAGCATCAAATGATAATATTTGGTACAAATATATTTCTAACAAGGATTTACTAATAAATATTAACAAATTTGGACAAAGTGGTGGAATGGAAGACTTAGATAAATACTTTGGCTTTACAGCACAAAACATATCAAAACAAATAAAAAATGCATTAAAAAGCATTTAAAAATCAAAATTTTTTATAATTTTTTGCATATTTTTTAAAATATCACATAAAATAATAATACAAAAGATAAAAGCGGAAGCAAAAATCTTTTGTGTCAGCAAAAAGGCGGGAAAGCAATCGGCACTCGCCTTTTTTGCTTTTAATTTTTTAATTATTTTGTTTATTAACATATTTTTTTTATTTTTTTTTGTATTTTGGTTTGGCATAAAACATACATATTATTTTTAAATAAAACCTTTTAATTTTGTTGCTTTTGTGTTAAAATATAATTTATGGAAGAATGTATTGTAGTTAAGGGTGCCAGAGAGAATAATCTAAAAAATATAAATGTCACCTTTCCAAGAAACAAATTAGTTGTTTTTACTGGTGTTAGTGGAAGTGGTAAAAGCACACTAGCTTTTAAAACTATATTTGCCGAGGGGCAAAGGCGATATATTGAATCGCTATCCTCATATGCTCGTATGTTTTTAGGGCAATCGGCAAAGCCAGATATAGATGGTATAGATGGTCTTAGCCCAGCAATTTCTATAGACCAAAAAACAACAAATCATAATCCTCGTTCCACGGTTGGAACTGTGACCGAAATATATGATTATGTTAGATTGCTATATGCAAGGGTTGGAAAGCCAATTTGCCCAAATGGTCATGGAGAAATAACAAAGCAAAATATAGACCAAATGATAGACCAAATTCTTTTAATGGGAGATGGAACTAAAATTTTGGTTGAAGCACCTGTAGTAAGAGGCAAAAAAGGAACATACGAAAAGTTAATAGAGGGATTTAGAAAGTCCGGCTATGCAAGAATAAACATAGATGGAATTGTTTACTCGCTAGACGAAAATTTCGATTTGGATAAAAATAAAAAGCATACAATTTCGGTTGTGGTAGATAGATTGTTAATAAAACAAGATATAAGATCAAGATTAACCGAAAGTGTTGAAACGGCGTTAAAACTTGCAGATGGAATAATGGTTATTTCTAATGCAGATACAAAAGAAGAAAAACTTTATAGCACAAACTATTCCTGTCCATTTTGTGGTTGGACAATCGGCGAAATAACACCAAGACTATTTTCTTTTAATAGTCCATTTGGTGCTTGTCCAGAGTGTACCGGACTTGGCTATACCGAGGATATTGATGAAGATTTAGTATTAAAAAATAGTGATTTAAGCATAAAAGAAGGCGCATTTAATGTCACGGGTTGGAGTGGTTCTTCTGGCACAATGGCAAGTATGTACTTTAATATGCTATCAAAAAACTATGGAATAGATTTAAACAAACCAGTAAAAGATTTGCCACGAGAGCAAATAGATATTTTGCTTTACGGAAATGGTGGCAAAAAGGTTGAAATGGAGATGCAATCGGCTCGTTTTACCGGTCAGGTAAGTTCTAGCTTTGAAGGCATAATAAACAACTTGTCTAGGCGCTATAAAGAAAGCACAAGCGATTTTATAAGATTTGAAATATCAAAATTTATAAAAGAACAAACTTGCAGACTTTGCAAAGGAAAAAGGCTTTCTAATGAGGCATTGTCCATAAAAATAAATGGCAAAGATATAACTCAATTTTGCGATATGTCAATAGAAGATTTAAAGCGTTATGTTGACGAGTTGAAGTTTGATGAAACTGACACAAAAATATGTGAAAGTATAATAAAAGAGATTAAGGCAAGATTACAATTTTTGATTGATGTTGGGCTTAGCTATTTAACGCTTAACAGAAGCGCGCAAAGTTTAAGTGGTGGAGAAAGCCAACGAATAAGGCTTGCAACACAAATAGGCAGTGGTCTTATGGGTGTTGTTTACATCTTAGATGAGCCAAGCATAGGCTTGCATCAAAGAGATAACAACAAACTATTATCTACACTTTTTAAATTAAGAGATTTGGGCAATTCGCTTATTGTTGTTGAACATGACGAGGATACAATTAGGTCGGCAGATTTTATAGTGGATATTGGGCCAATGGCTGGTGTTCATGGTGGCGAAATTGTCGCGACCGGAACGGTTGATGATATAATAAAATGTAAACAATCAATAACCGGAAAATTTTTGTCTGGCGAGGAAAAAATAGAAGTACCAAAAACAAGAAGACAGCCAAAATCATGGTTTAAGGTTGTGGGTGCAAAAGAACATAACCTTAAAAACATGACGGTAGAAATTCCAACATCTGTTTTTGTTGCCATAACAGGTGTTTCTGGTAGTGGAAAAAGTAGTTTGGTTAATGGTGTAATATATCCATATCTTGCAAATAATTTAAACCGTGCAAAACTAAATGTCGGAAAGTTTGATAGGCTTGAGGGCATAGAGAATTTTGATAAGGTGATATGTATAGACCAAGATCCAATAGGAAAAACTCCAAGAAGCAACCCTGCAACATATACAGGTGTTTGGACACCAATAAGAGAATTATTTGCATCAACCCAAGATGCAAAAATACGAGGTTATGGTGCTGGTAGGTTTAGTTTTAATGTTGCGGGTGGTAGATGTGATGCTTGTGATGGCGCTGGTTCAAAAGAAATTGAAATGTACTTCTTGCCAGATATAACAATTCCTTGTGAAGTCTGCAAGGGTAAAAGATATAATCGAGAAACTTTGGAGGTAAAATACAAAGGCAAAAATGTTGCCGATGTACTAGATATGACAATAGAGGAAGCAATGTCATTCTTTGAAAACATTCCAACCATATATCCAAAAATTAAAGCACTTTTTGATGTTGGGCTTGGATACATGAAGCTTGGACAATCTGCCACCGAACTTAGTGGTGGTGAGGCTCAAAGAGTAAAACTTGCAACCGAACTTGCAAAAAAATCAACAGGCAAAACAATGTACATTTTAGATGAACCAACAACAGGCTTGCACTCGTATGATGTAAAAAAACTAATAGCAATACTTCAAAGGCTTGTAGAAAGTGGCAACACTGTACTTGTAATTGAACATAATTTAGATGTTATAAAATCTGTAGACTATGTAATAGACCTTGGCCCTGAAGGTGGCGACAAGGGTGGAAAAGTAATTGCAAGTGGAACCCCAGAACAAGTAGCAAAAATAAAGGGCAGTTATACGGGACAATACTTAAAAGATTATTTGTCTTAAATTATTAAGTATTTATTAAGGAATTAAAAAAAATAAAATGTAAACATATTTAATATAAAATTATTAAACATTTTGTCTAAACAATAACCAAATAGTCAATACTCTTTTCTATAATGAAGAGAGTATTTTTTTATGTGCGCAAGAAAAATAGGGATAGATGCGAGTGCTTTCTTATTTACCTATATGGCAGGCGTATTTAAAAAAATATACAAAATGAACCATTTTTTAATAAAAAATATGTGTTTTGGAGGTAAAAATGCGTTATTTTTATAAAAATATTAAAAAAACAATCAAATTATTAGCAATAAATCTTTTTGGTATTTTCATGTGTTTAATGATTAGTGGATGTCAAGTTTCAAGTCGTCAGCCACTAACCGTGACATTTATTGATGTGTCGGGAGCAATGAGCACAGACCATACAATAAGTATAAAATTTTCCGAAGAAAAGGACTACCAAAATTATTATGTTGATATATTAGTAAAGAGTGATACGGATGATGTTGAACTGACAATATTTCAAGAATTTGCCAAAGATGATGAAAAAGTAAAACTAAATTTAAACAAACAAATCGGATATATAAGCTTAGATGAATATAAATTGTTTAATTTAGAAAATGAACAAACCGACAGTATGGTTGGCTATGCTGATGTACTTTCAACAACATTGGTTATAAATTCAAATAAAGATGCAACACTAACTTTTTTGGCAATAATTGGAGAAAAGAAAGACGGCGAGTTTAATAAAATAGGTGAGGTAAGCAAAGAATATACCTTAAAAGTAAGGACGAATGAAAAATCTTAAAAAAAATTAGCACTCAATACTTGACATTGCTAGCAAACAATATTACAATATAGCAAAATGTGATAAAAAGGAGGGTAATATGGACTTTAATAAATTCACGCAAAACTCTATGAAGGCATTGTCCGAGGCTCAAAATCTTGCAACAAGTTATGGCAATTCTCAAATAGAGCAATTACATATTTTGTATTCATTAAATAGCATTTCTGATTCGCTAATCGCTGGATTACTTTCTGGCATGGGAGTAAATGTAGCAAATATAAATGATGAAGTATTAACAAAAATTAAAAATTTGCCAAAAGTATCAGGAGGTTTTGGACAAGTATACTTATCTAATGATTTAAACTCGGCTCTAATCTATGCTCAAGAAAAAGCAAAAAGCATGGGTGATGATTATGTTTCGGTAGAGCATATATTTTTAGGGTTATTAAATAAGCCAGATAGTAAAATTAAAGAGATATTTAATAAATACCAAATAACAGAGCAAACTTTTTTGCAAAAGTTAAAAGAAGTAAGGGGGAATACAAAAGTGACAAACGAAAATCCAGAAGAAACTTATGATGTTTTAAAAAAATATGGCAGTGATTTGGTAGAACTAGCCAAAAATCATAAATTAGATCCAGTAATTGGTCGTGATAGCGAAATACGAAATGTCATACGAATACTATCTCGTAAAACAAAAAATAATCCGGTTTTAATAGGTGAGGCGGGTGTTGGAAAAACAGCAATAGCCGAGGGGCTTGCAATAAGAATAGTTAATGGTGATGTTCCAAGTTCACTAAAAAACAGAAGCATATTTAGCTTGGACCTTGGTGCACTGGTTGCCGGTGCAAAGTATAGGGGCGAATTTGAGGAAAGATTAAAAGCAGTATTAAATGAAATCAAAAAAAGTGAAGGCAATATTATTCTATTTATTGATGAACTTCACACCATTGTTGGTGCCGGAAAAACAGATGGTGCAATGGATGCCGGCAATCTTTTAAAACCACTTCTTGCAAGAGGCGAACTGCATTGTATTGGGGCAACCACTCTTGATGAATACAGAAAATATATAGAAAAGGACCAGGCATTAGAGCGTAGATTCCAGCCGGTAATGGTAAATGAGCCAACGGTAGAAGATACCATTTCTATTTTAAGAGGGTTAAAGGAAAGATATGAGGTTTTTCATGGCGTAAAGATTTCCGACAACGCTCTTATTGCTGCAGCAACACTTTCTAATAGATATATAAGCGATAGATTTTTGCCAGATAAGGCAATAGATTTGGTTGATGAGGCATGCGCAAGCATAAAAACCGAAATAGATAGTATGCCAACCGAAATGGATGAAATAAACAGAAAAATAATCCAACACAAAATAGAAAGAGAGGCATTAAAAAAAGAAAAAGATTCCTTGTCTAAGCAAAGGTTAGAAGTAATAGAAAAAGATTTGGCAGAACTTAAATCAAAATTTGATTCCATGAAGACAAAATGGCAAAACGAAAACAATCAATAGAGCGAATACAAAAAATAAAAGAA
>JAGCEE010000297.1 GCA_017650795.1 Clostridia bacterium
ATAAGTTGTTCTTCCGTGTAAAATGGTGCTTCGTAAAATCTCATTTATTTTCTCCTTTGTCAATGAATTGCTTTGAATAACTATCGTAGGTTTCTAGTGCTTTCTCGCTCTTTTCGTAGAACTCGGCACTTGGATTTGCTTGCTTGTATGCCGAAACATTACCACCCCTAGTTAGTTCTTGCATATATTCTTTGCCCTTAAACTTTTCGGTTGGGTTAATGCCTAAATCTGCCCTAGTGAGTGCTTGTTCTATTTTCTTTGGGCTATCTTGCTCGGTTTCTTGTCCTTTTGCACTTGTTGTCTTATATGCGTGTAAAACTTGTCCCGTTGTTACAAACTTTTTTTGTGAAATATAATGAGTGGCAACTGGTTGAATAATTGCCTTTGTTCTAACATTATCATTGACTAGATAGACATACCCTTCGCCCGTTGCTTTATTCACGCCACGCCCGTCGTGTCCGTAACCTACTCTTACAAACTTTGCCATAGTATTTTTCTCCTTTTATATTATTATACAACATATAATTAGAAAAGGGCAAGTGGTATTGCCACTCACCCCTTTCTTTCAGGAAAACAAATGTATGAAGAAAACATTAGTTTGTTAAGCCTGTGTTAAATCCTGCAACATTAGAACCTGTTACAACATCTCCGTCAATGGCTGTGAATGTTAATGTATTCATAATTGTTGCGATATTTGCTTTTGTCCAAACACTTGCTAAACTTGTGCCTGCGTTTACGATAGCCTTAATTGTTGCGCCGTGTAATACTTCAACACCAACTTTCATCTTTGGTAAGATATAAACACCACCAAAGTAGATATTTGGATTTGCAGTAATGGAAGGACCAACAATACCACGACAAGTGCCTGCGCCATAAACGATAAATCCTTCAAGTTTGTCTAATAAGCCTCTAACTGCTGTGATTGTTTCGGCAGTATCATCTGCTGTTCCAGCAATACCAAGTGCTACATAAACAAATCTACGAGTTGTCTTATTGAAGATAAACATATCAACGCCGTCATACATTCCAGCAAGTCCTGTTCTTTCGTCAATTCTCTTGCCTTCTGCATTATTGAATGGGTTAATGAAACCTGTTGCAAGTATTCTTGCACTTGCTTCACTTGCGTTTTGAGCGTATTGTCCTTTCATTAAAGTATTGAGTTGTGGAGTGATAAATGCTTGTCTTTCATCTCTTGGAATGACTAATGCACCGATTTCAACAATACCGTCATCTAATTCTGCGTTTGCCTTTTGGTAAGCGAGAGTTGGTGAACCTGCTGATAATCCTGCTACTGCTGGGTCATAAGAGAATACTGCACTTGCGAGTTCTCCGTCTGTGATATCTGCTTGAACGATAGAACCTTTATCGTGTGTCAATGCTTTGTCAAAGTTGTCGCCATTACGGAAGAATGCTTCAATTTGTTTTGCGTATGTAATAACATTGATAGCAAGACCTGCTGTCTTTACTAATTGTGCTAATACAACTTGTTTTAAAGCAACTGGATTTGAATAGATTTGTGCTTGTGTGATAGAAACACCTTCGTCGTAGATTAAATCTACTGGAATTGTGTAATGTGTGCTTTGTGGAGCGTTGCCATAACCACCTTCGTTCTTTTTGTTGTGATAAGCGCCGTTGTTTAATGCGCCTAATTGTCTAAATCTTGGTGCATAAGGTAAAACCCTCATTACATCAATGTAAGTTACACTTTCAACATCATCTGTCTTTGTGTATTTGTCAATACAACCTTTTCCGTTAATGTGTTGGATTTCTGGGAAAAGATTTTCGTAAACTAACATAGAACTTGCGTGTTCTACATCAAAACCGTTAAGTGTTGTGAATGCCATAATTTTAATCTCCTTTTGTTTATTATTTTTTTATTTTTATTTTTGGTTTTTACATAAATTGTTTTGCGTATTCGTCAAAAGTTTCGTTTGCACTAACATTTTTAGTTTGCACTCCCTTTGGACTTTGAGTGCCGAAATCCCCGACTTCATACTTGTCTTTAATTTCTTTGTTTTCTTGCTCGCTAGTTGCTAATTTTTCTTTGAGTGCTTTATTCTCATCAATAATAGCGTCTAGTTTTGCAGAAAGAGCCGAAATTGCGTCTGCGAGAATGTCCTTCGTTACAACATCTTCAATTCGTATGCCTTGCGCTTCACTTGTTTCTTCTTGAACGCTAGGTTGTTCTTGTGCTTGTTCTTGCTCTTGTGGAACTTCTTGCTCTTGTGGTTTATCGCCATTTTGAGTAGGTTGTTCTACATTTTGTTCTTCAACCTTTGTTTCATCTACCTTTGTTTCATCTACCTTTGTATCTTCAACTTTTGGTTGCTCTTTTTGTTCTTGAATAACTTGTTAGGTTGCATTA
>JAGCEE010000298.1 GCA_017650795.1 Clostridia bacterium
TGGCACTACTTAAAAAAGCAAACGTTGTAGAAACAAAAAGAGACAAAAACAAAATTTTTTATTCAATCAAAAACAATGGTATTACAAAAATACTAGATATATTTAATAAGACATTAAGCGAGGGCTATTGATGGTTTTGTATAAACTATAATTTAGTTCTCGTTTTTTACTTGCATTGTTAAAACATGGTTAAATTTTTAATTTGTAAACAAAGGAGGTATAAGTGGAACAAATTAAACAATCAGAGCAAGAATTTTTAGACCAAGTTGTAAAAATTGTGGAGGGCAAGGTAAAAGAGGCGGAAGCGTCAAACGAAACTCTTTTAAAAAAGATGAAAGAAAGCCAATCATATATGTGGGAAAGCATATACGAAATGGACAATGTAGAAAAGAGTTTTGCCCGTAGCCAAATGGAGATGCTAGATGACGAGCAACAACAAACAATCAGTCAAATAGTGTCCCTTAGGGCATCATTAAAATCGCCATACTTTGGTGGAATAGACTTTTTGAAGTCCGACAACGAGATGTTATCTTATCGAATAGGCTTAAAAGGAATAAAAGATGGCTCAAAAATATATGTGGTAGATTGGCGTGCACCATTTAGCGAACTATACTACAATTTTGATGTTGGCCCAGCACATTACTTTGTGGGCGAGGGCAACGACAGGGTGGACGGAAACATAAAAAGCAAACGCCAATACAAAATAGAAGATGGCAAACTTGTGTTTGCCTTAGAGAGCAACATAAAAATAGACGACTCAATACTTCAAGAGGTTTTGGCAAAAACAAGTAGCGAAAAAATGAAAAACATTGTTTCTACCATTCAAAAAGAGCAAAATGCAATAATCCGAAACGATAGCCCAAACAACCTAATAGTTCAAGGAGTCGCCGGCTCAGGAAAAACCTCTATTGCACTTCATAGGATTGCATATTTGCTTTACAAACATCGCAAAACATTAAACTCCAACTCCATTTTAATTATTTCGCCAAACAAATTCTTCTCGGACTACATTTCTAATGTGCTTCCAGAACTAGGCGAAGAAAACATTGCCGAAACGGTTATGGACGAATTACTAGATATAAACCTAGACATAAAAGAGCAAATAGAATCCAAATCCGAGCAAGTAGAAAGACTTTTAAACAACATTCTAGAAATACCAACTGCATCTCTAAAAGGCAGTATGAAGTTTTGTGAAGACATACAAAAATTCTGCTACAACTACTTCCTACAAAACTTTAAGGCAACCGATTTTATATACGACGACTTCTTGGTTGTTCCAAAACAAAAAATAGAAGAGCTTTACTTTAAAGTATATATAGATAAGCCGGTTGCACTAAGAATGGAATGGATTTTGGATTATGTTATGGACATAGTAGAGCCAGAATTAAAACTAACCAGAGCAAATGCAAAAAGAATACTCGCACAAATGCTAAAAGTTCCAAACATCTATCAAATATATACCGAATTTTTAAAACAATATTACAATTTGGATTTTAAACGCACAAAAACAATAAAATTCGAAGATGCAATTGCACTCCTTTACATTAAGCAATACCTATTTGGAATAAATAGATACAACAAAATAAAACACCTTGTAATAGACGAATTCCAAGATTATAGCCCACTTAACTACTATATACTTAGCCAAATGTTCCCTTGTGTAAAAACCATACTTGGCGATATTGGTCAAAATGTGGCAGGCTACGAAACAACAATACTTAATGATTTTAATAAAATAGACACAATAAAAAGCAATATGGTCACACTTAATAAATCGTATCGTTCCACTTACGAAATAACAAACTTTGCAAATAGCATTATTGGTAGAACCAATGTAGATGTTGTCGAAAGACATGGCGACGAGCCAAATTGGATAAAGTACAGTGGTCAAAATCAAAA
>JAGCEE010000299.1 GCA_017650795.1 Clostridia bacterium
ACCACGGAGCTTGATACCTTTAGTATTCAAACCATTAAACAAATCGTCAATGTACAATCTATAACGCCAATCTACTGTATAATCTCTACCCTTTATTAATCCTTTAGAACCCTTGTAGCCTTTAGTACACTTAGTTCCTTTAGCTCCTTTACTACCTTTAGCACCCTTTATGAATGATACAGTACAAACACCTGGGGTCTTATAAACGAATGTATATCTCTTTAGCATAAATTCATCAAATTTATTCTTCAATCCGGTGAAATTTACTCGTTTAGAAATACCAGTAATTGTACTACCCTTGATATAATCGTTTATATGTTCAATATTTAGCTTGTAACCATCGTTTGATGAACGAATCAATGGAATCAACATACCAGTAGGTGAATAGATAGTGTTTTGTAGGTTGTATGAATTTGGTGATGTTACAAGTGTAGCACTAATAATGTTTGTTCCAGATGGTGCAGCACCATTATAACCTGATGTGTATCTATAATGATACTTTTGTACCGGCTTTTCCCAACCACGAACGGCGAACATACCTGGAATATATCCAACCTTTGTTGCAGACAATGATGGGTTAAGGTCATAAGTATTGTTATGGACTAATTGGAATGAATCCTTTTCTACTGAGAACACATCAATTCGTTTAGCAACTTCATAATAATGCTTTTCCTTAGAAACATTTTCTGCAGGTGAGAAGATTGTGTTTTGAGCATTTTCCGTGTAACCTTCACCACCACCAACTACAAGCAACTTATTCAAAGAATAGTCACCTTCATCGGTTGAAATTTGATTGAAACAAGAACCTAAGTTATAAGTTAATGGTGAACCATCATTTATTACTTTACAGAAACAGTTATCTTGTTGGTTATAGAAACCAATATCGTTAAATACACTAGGATAATCTACATTGTAAATGTTACTGCTATTATAGATAGAACTTAATGTATTTGTTGAATCATATACTAAGCCATCATTCAAATAATCTCTATAATATCTTTGAATAGTAAGCCAATAATAACTTATTCTTGGAGAACTCTTATTAGTGTTTACCAAGCTATTATAGTTACCAAATACAACGGTAAAATCGTTTGGATTTATACCAGTTGGTGTACCAGTTAATACCCAATTACTTTTCTTCAAAGAATTAGAATAGCCTTCATATTCTCTTCCAGGATAATACCAATCCTTATAGAAAGCTCTTGAAGCAAGTAAACCTTCGTGACCGATAAGGGCAAAATTATCAACATTTAATTTGTTTTCAAATGATTCTCTTCTATTTGCATCAGTAAAAGTTTCATAACCAAGAACAAGTTCAATAGGTCTATCTTTCTTGTCTTTATCACTTTTAGTTGCGTTCTTGGCAGAATAAGCACACACGGTAACCTTACCTTTAACACTTTTAATATCGTTTAATATAGGTAAAGATGTATAATTACTATTTACTGTGTATGATGTAACTGTTGGAGAAGGATAATCATTGTAAATTTGTGTGTTATAGTTTGTACCAATATGGGTAAAGTTATTGTATGTACCTTGTTTAACAATATTGTCTGTCAAACTTTCAGAAACACCGGTTAAACAATAAGTAACCTTATCACCATTTACACCAATCAATGTATGTCCAGTTAATGTTGGTGTGTTATTTTCATAAGGTGCTTGTTCAGGATATGAGTCAAACAATATATTATGTGAATCAATGAATGAAACATTTGATAACAAATTAATATTATTGTTATTTGAATGTATAAATTCACTTAAAACACTATTTTTAAGTGTATTGTAATTTGAAACATAGAATGTATTAGATGAACAAGCGGATAAATTTGTACCTTTTGAACTCAATTCAAATGTGTTATAGACTTGGAAGCCACTATAATAACCCCCATTAGAATGTAGCTTGAAGAATCGTGGATTGTTCTTTTCAGCATCCCAAGCAGATACAACCGTATTGTTGTATGGCTTATATTCTGGGTCTACACAAAACTTATTTTCTTCGTGTAAATCTTCAGGGAACAAGTTAGCTTGTATAGTATCGTTACCTGTTACATCGTTTATACTAAATAATTGCTTATCCTTGTCTTTACTATATGTGATAGCAAGTGAATTTATTGCTAATCCATCATCATCACAATAAGACATCATCATTTGTGGTTTAGCAAAAGGTGAGTTATGGTCGTCAAAGATTGTAATAGCAGGCTTTACATTCCAAAGGTTGTTTACCTTTTCAGTTTCATCGGTCAATATGATATTTGTTGGAACATAAGTACCAGAAAAATCTATTGGTGTGTATGATGGTTGTGATTTATTAATTTCTTCTGCTTGGTTTATTTCTAAGTTGTTTATTACTTCATCATATTGTGTTCCCAAACCTGATGCTTGTACAAGGAATAATGCAGTTTTCTTTGTACTTTCTTCACCACCAACACGAATCATTGTAGTTTGATTATCTTTTAATTCATAGTTTTCCATTAAGTTCTTATAATCTTCATCGTACATTATTTGTACAGTTTCAGAATCATCTTCAACTTCACCTAAAGAGAATACCCAAGAAATAACTCTAGATACTGGACCAGAAGCATTTACACCCTTATCATCTAGGCTATCAATTTTTAATAAATCTTTTTCATCATCATTTTGTGGGTCTGGTGTTATATAGGCAGCAAGAAAACATCTTTCTTCTTCCTTTACATAAGTTGGGTATTCATCAAATTTTTGACCTATAACAAGTATAGCATCAAACTTGCTGCAATTATAATCAGCACAACAAAAACCACCTTTCTTGTTAGGGTTTAAGCCTTGGTCAAATCTAAATTTGTATGTACCAAAAGGATATTTTTCTTCTGTTTTTAGTTCAGTTGCAGGAACATAGGTTGTATCAAACAATCTATAAAGAATATCTTGATTTTTATTTTTTAATGGGTCAAGTACAATTAAATCATCTTCTTCAGTTGGGTTCTTTCTATACAAGTCTTTTAATTTTACTTCAGAACCCTTTTTAGGCAATATTCTTTCATTGTCAACTAGGAAGGCATATCCTTTGACTTGAAACTTGATACCATTCTCTG
>JAGCEE010000300.1 GCA_017650795.1 Clostridia bacterium
GTATATGCAATCACTCACGAAATAACTGAAATTGGAGAGTTTTATGACTTTCTTATTGTTTCAAATTACAAAGAAGAATGGGATGACCTTGTTGGAAATTATAAAGGAAATTTCTACGCATACGCCTATGTATGGAATAAAGATGATGACTACTGCTCTGAATTTGGTGATGTAATTATACAAAGTTTTGGTGGTGGAATTAGGAGGATTGGATAATGAATAACTTTGAAAAATTATTAAATAGCAAAAATAAAAATGTAATTATATTTGCAAACACAATACAAGCTTTCAAAAACTCACAAGTTTTCTATTCAAGATTGTTTAGAAGTATTTGCGAACAAGATACTGAAGAATTAAATAATCTTATCAAAATACTGAAAAAACAAAACTTCTCTGACACATTAGATGTTGTTATGTGGCTTGAAGCATAAGGAGAAATATGAAACTTACAATAAATAAACTATACGGATACAAAGTTTGTCATAAGAGAAAAGCAAGATATACCAATTCATATTATCTTGCTCTCTTTGAAAAACAGCAATTAGAACAAGAAACAAATAAAAAATGGAAAGTGCTACCCACTCCAAAGAAAGAATGTAAAAGAGTTTGGAAAAACTGTCCATTTAATAGATTATTAGGAGAAAAAAATGAAAATAAATTTAGAAGCTAAAGATGAATCACAAAAACGCATATTAGAATATCTTGAAGAAAATGCAAGTGAGATACTTGCTGACAAGATAAACAATGGAGTTCAAGTCGAAAAAGATAGCAAGCAGTTGCTATCTAAAAAGGACTTGGACTCTTTCTTTATATATGCAACAAATAAAGCTAGAAAACTTGCTGAAAATAAAAGTTATGCGTGTATAGATGACAAAACTGTGTATGGTTGGGCTATTCACTACTTTGAAGAAGATGAAATACAAGGAAAACTTTTCAACATTGATGGAACTGAATTTGAACCACCAAAACCAATTAAGAAAGAAACACAAAAAGTTGAAGTTAAAGAAAGACCAAAACAACCAAGTTTATTTGACTTTATTATAGAACCTGAAAAAGAAGAAAATCAAGATGAAGAACTTGAAGAAGAAATTGAAGATATCCCACCTATGAAAGAAATAGCTGGTCGAAATGTCGATACTTCAACTGGTGAAGTTATTTCAAACAACAATGAAACATTTGATAAATATATCTTAAAAACAATAGCTGTTGCCTTCGATGGCAAAGTGAAATTACAATAAGGTGTTAATTATGATTACAGATACAAACATAAGAAAAATACCAAAATATATGTTAAACCTTATCTACAAAAAAGATAAAGAATTTTATCCTAAACCAGATGGTCATACAAGATTTTATACTTACTATACAAAGTATAACAAAGAACTATGTTCAGTTACTGTTGCTGTTAGAAACAAATACAAAAAATGGTATTGCAAACAAGTTATTGTCCATGGTATTCACAGCGATAAAGTTTGGCTTCAAGATATTGGAATTACTATGGGCTACTATGTTGTTGGCTGGTATAGAGAAAAACTAACATCATATCCAAAATGGTATGACTATGATTGGGGTTATAATGACGACAAATATTTTAACAAATATGCGCCAGTTATAAACAAAGAATTTATACTTGCTCAACCTGAATACAAGTACTCAGCACTTGAACAATATGAATATACAGATATGATGAAATATCTAAGATTATATGAACAATATCCACAAACCGAACTATTAGTTAAGTGTGGACTTTCTGGTTTAGCAACTAGACAAACAATACTAAAAAAGTGCAAAAAAGATAAGAATTTCTGCAAATGGCTATACAAAAATAAAGAAAACTTAAAAAACCACTATTACTATACTAATGCAATACTTAAAGCATATAGTCAAAACAGAAACATAAAAGAAGTTAATAGATTGGAAGAACTAAAATATGCACTTCGTTCAAAAGACAATTACAAACACTTAAAAGAAGTGTTTACAAAAGATTTAACCAAACTTGTTGAATACTTGGTTAAACAAGATATTTCTATACCTGTGTATGAAGATTATATGCGAGCTTGTGAATATCTTGGACTAGATATGAACATAGAAAAGAATAGATTTCCAAAACAATTTATGCGTTGGCATAATATTCGAATAGATGAATATCACACAAAACAAGCTGAAGAAGATGCAAAGATTAGAAAGGAATTATACGAAAAATTTGCATCCGTATCTAAAAAATACACAAACTTGCAAAGAAATCTAAAAGAAAACTATGTTTGCATAATTGCAAAAAGTCCAAAAGATTTAATAAATGAAGGAAATATATTACATCACTGTGTTGGAAGAATGGGTTATGACCAAAAATTTGCACGAGAAGAAACACTTATATTCTTTGTTAGAACAAAAGATAATCCAGAAACTCCACTTGTAACACTTGAATACTCACCAAAGACACACAAAGTAGTTCAATGTTATGCTGAACACGATACAAAACCAACAGATGCAATACTTGAATTTGTAAATAAAATATGGCTACCTTACGCCAATAGAAAAGTAAGGCAAATTGTAATATAAGGAGAAAATAAAAATGACAAATTATTTTAGAATTACAGGATATTGTCCAGAAGATAATTACTGTTTCATTATGGACACAAATGGACTATTTGAAAAAATGTGGCAGTTAAGTTCATACTGCATACAAAAAGGACTTAAAGTTATTGAAATATCTAATGATGAAAAGTTTTTAGATGTGAACATAACAAAAGCAGAAAGAGATACAGAACATTTTATCTTACGAGCAAACGCTGATGGTAAACCAGAAAACATAACTTATGAATTGAACGGTATAACCTACAAAGCAATCAAAGTTGGAGATAAAATCTATATTCCAGATAAAGAACAGACAATATAACAAAACAAAAGGCCAACAAAAAATGTTGGTTTTTTTCTTGTTATTTTTAATAAATTTATGACTTTTTAAGCCTTTTATGTTATACTTACAAATATAAAGGAGAAAAATTATGTTATACAAATTTGATAATAACAAACTAACTTTAATTAAAGAACAACCTTTCAAATTAGAGAAAGATTTGGAAGAAGTTGTAAACAATCATCTCCAAGAGCTAACAGGACTACAACTTATTGAAGCTTATTCAAGAATAGATAATTATATATTTGATGCCCTAGCTTATAATAAGGAAACAAACTCTTTTGTGATTATTGAATATAAAAAAGTTAGATGTGACCATCTAGTAGATCAAGGTTTCGCCTATCTTGGAACAATGTTAAAAAGAAAAGCAGAATTTGTATTAAAATACAATAATATCAACAACAAAAATAAAACAATAAATGATTTTGATTGGTCACAATCAAGAGTTGTCTTTATATCACCAGCTTTCAGCAATTATCAACTTGATGCCAATACATATATAAAGATGCCTTTTGACTTATATTCTATAAAAAAATATGACAATATACTTTCTTTTGAAAAAATAGAAGATAAAAAATCTAGCAAAATCGACTTTGTAAACTCTAACATAATTTCTGAAGAAAATGCAGTTATGAAAGAAATCAAAGTTTATACTGAAGAAGACCATTTTAAGTATGGTAATGAAAATACAAAAACTTTGTATGAAACTATTAAATCAAGAATGTTTGAATGGGGAGATTTCTCTATTGACCCCAAAAAAGTTTATATTGCTTTTAAAGGAAAAACAAATATAATTGATATACAATTTCATAGTAATTATTTAACTCTATGGATTAACATAAGAAAAGGTGAATTAAAAGACGCAAATAATTTTATGGAAGATTGTTCAACAGTAGGACATCATGGAAATGGAGATTATAAATGCAATCTTAAAAATGATGAAAACATAGATTATTTAATGAGTTTAATTAAACAATCTTGGAATAAAAATAAATAATACAAAATAAGCCGGGAGTAAAAAACTCTCGGCTATTTTTATGCTATTTTAAACATGTGTGACATGCGGGAAAATTTTCTTATATCCGTTTGAAATGTTGTTAATATTAGCAGATTTTACTAACGAACGTTTTCTCTTTTGCCGCCTTAATACACTCCTTAAATTGCTTTCATAACATTAAGTAGGTTTTCGTAGTTATCAACTACTTCGTATCTTACTTTGCCACCAAGTTGCAATTTGTTGAATAATCTTCTTACGCAATCTGTCTTTGCTTTTTCAATTCCACGAAGTTCTAGACTTTCCATTGATCCTTTTGTTTCTGCAACAAAGTAAATATGTTTAATTCCAATATTATCATTAAATGCAATAGCCCAGTCAGGTGCGTAGTCGCCAACAGGTGTTGGAATTTGGAACGAGCGTGGAAGTTTAGCATAAACACAAACTTCACTTGCTTTTTCAAGATCTTCTGCGAATTGTCTTTCAATGCTATTCTGGGCACTTCCATCTGTTACAACATAATCTTGAATTGCTTTATTAGCCTTGAATACCTTGTCTAAATCGGTTTTTATTTGATTTGCTGTAAAGATATCGTTATCATATTTGCCATCTGTTACATTGTAAGTTATGTGGTCAACAATCATAGTTGCTTTCTGCTCGTTAATAAGTTTCGCAACTTTACTCAAAAATTCTTCAGGATTTACTCTAAACATTGCGAATACATCAGGTCTAATACCTTGTAATATTTTGACTACAGTTTTTCTAGTAAGTTTTGTATCATCCTTAATTTTACCAATGATGTCATATTTAGTGTTATTTGCAGATCCACTAAGTATTGATTCCGTTCTTGTTTTAAGTCCACCAAATGATTCTCCTTTCTTCACTTGATTTTCTTCCATTGTTCTTCGTTGTTCGCCAATGGTAACAACATATTTTAGTTCAGCAACAAATAATTTCTCGTTAATATGTTGGGTTGCTTTTCTAATTAATTCATCGCTGTCAAATTGAACTGTATAAGCATATTTGTGATTGATTTGATTCCATAATTCTTGGAATTCTTTTTTCTTGAAATTATCATTCAAAGGATTCTCTTTTACTGTTGATTTTCTTTCGTTTGTAATCATGCCCGCAAGAGCTTTTTCATCAAATATACCTTGTATAAGGTTGTGAATACTTTCAGTGTAAGGAGCAAGGATTTCAGGCATTTCTTTAAGAGTCCCATTTGCCTTGTCATCAAAGTATTTATCAGTAAGTTTGTTTTCTTTGTCAACATAACCACTAAATCTTAAGTAACTTTGAATATCGCTTGCCATATCTTTATCAACAACAACTTGATTTGTTCCATCGCTAACATATTTGTCTTGGAAATATTCAATCGTTGCTTTTGTTGGTCTGTCTGAAAGGTTGGCTTTGATATCTTTTTGAATATCTGAAACAAAGTCTTTATAACTATCTGTTGCTACAACTGTAAGTCTGTTAACATTAAGGAACGATGATCTATCTTTGCAATATCTAAGGTCAACACGATCTCCGAGCATATTTACTGAAATACGCAGTCCTCTGCCAACTTCTTGTCGTTTTGCGACAGCAGAATCTCCACCCGGCTTTAATGCACAAATTTGGAATACATTTGGATTATCCCAACCCTCACGAAGTGCAGAGTGTGAGAATATAAATCTTGTTGGCTCCTCAAATGAAAGTAAACGCTCTTTATTTTTCAAAATCAAATCATAAGCTGAAATATCATCTGATCCTGTTTCTTTGTTATCTTTTGAGTTGATTGCATGACCAGTCTTTTTATCTATTGAAAAATAACCTTTGTGTGTATCTTCTACTGCGATCTTTTTCAAGTATTTGATATAAGGGGTTTCATAAAGTTTTATGTAATCGTTAAGAACATTTGTATATTCTTCTTCAAACATTCTTGCATATTCGCCTTTTTCATCTTCTCTTGAATAGTCACGATAATTAGCAACCTCATCAATAAAGAATAGGGAAAGACACTTAATTCCTTTAGAATACAGCATTTCTTCTTTCTCAAAGTGTGAAAGGATTGTTTCTCTTATTTGAATACGCCTTAAATCTTTGTCTGAAATATCTCCAACAACTGCACCAATCCCAAGTGTTTCTCCATTTAAAAATGTAACTGTATTTGTGAAAGGATTAATGTCTGAAATGGTAAATCCATTTTTATATTGTTCCATTTCATTTGATTCATGATATAGGTTTCTACCAACACCAAGAATTCTTGTTTCTCTGTTAATTGATTTATTGTATTTTATTTCAAATTCAATCTTTGCCATTGGTGGCTTGTCTTTTGATAGAACAATGTCCTGTAAGTACATATATCTATCTGTTCCACGCAAGTTTTTGATTTCAAATCCTTTAACTTGAATTTTCTTAACCAAACTTTTGTTGTAAGCATCCAAAGCATCCAAACAATAAACAAGATTATGTTGTTTTTTATGTGTTGCAGAAAAATTCATATTAAATAATGGATTGAATTTTTTAAGTGATGTTTGTGTTGCTTCGCCACCAAGTTTTTGAGGCTCATCAATAATAAGGATTGGTCTTGTCTTAGCAACAACATCTATTGGTCGACGGGATTGGAATTCATCAAGCACCATGTCGATTCTTCTTGCATCGGCACCACGAGCATTGAAAGCCTGTGCATTGATAATCATTACTTGAATATCGCTTGAAGATGCAAAGCTGTCCAGTTCTGAAAGTCTTTTACTATTGTAAATAAAGTATCTTGCTTTCTTATGGTATTGATCCATAAAGTGTTCTTCCATCATTTGGAATGATTTTTTAACACCCTCACGAATAGCGATACTTGGCACAACAATAATAAACTTGCTCCATCCATATCTTTCATTTAATTCAAATATAGATTTAATATAAACATAGGTTTTACCTGTACCTGTTTCCATTTCAATATCAAGAGAGCAATTGCCAAGACCACGAACAAGTTCGTCTGAAACTTTGTAGTTATTTGCTTTTTGAATATCTCTGATATTTTCAAAGATATCATGCTCATCAAGGAGAATTTTAGCATTTTCAAATCCATCATCGTTTTCTTCAAAAGCATCAAAAAGAGTAGACTGAACTTGTCCCTCAGGCTTTTTCTTAATTCCTAAATCTCTTGTATATCTAACCATATCGCAATAAGGTTGTCCATGAAAAACCTTGCAGATATTTGACACTGCATCTTGTTGATATGGTTGTGTGACAAATTTAAATTTCATTATTTTTCTCCATCAATCTTTTGAATAATTTTTAAATGTTTATCTATGACTTGAGCGAGACCGGCAATTGCTATTGAAACAATAGCACAGCATTCTGCGGATTCGAAA
Organism: Clostridia bacterium; assembly: GCA_017650795.1. Taxonomy (GTDB): domain Bacteria; phylum Bacillota; class Clostridia; order Christensenellales; family UBA1242; genus HGM11367. Next base: position 7,265 of record JAGCEE010000300.1, read on the forward strand.
AGAAAAATCCATTTTTCGTTTTCAATACAAATCAGATTAAGCTTAATTAACGAATTGATTACTACCGCAATTACATAAAAACACCAAATTAAAATCCTATAAATGTTTATGTTTATAACATAGTTATTAAAATTTTTAATTGAGTAACTATTTGGATTATTATTTTTTATTAACTTGGTATATTTTTCCATTATTTTTTTATTTGTTAAAAATGAAGTACCGATTATTAACATTGATTCACTGCTAATTATTATCCACTTTTCTGGCAAATAAAAAAGCAATACGTGATATATTATTATAAATACCAAAACTGAAAAACAAATACATAAATAATTGAATATTTTTTGAAAATTATGAGATAAGTTGGTAAGAATATAGAATAAAAAGAATAATGTAAATGTCGAATATA
>JAGCEE010000301.1 GCA_017650795.1 Clostridia bacterium
AGGAATTATTCCAATACCTAACCAAGATAATAAGGGTGCGAGCCAACTTTCTAACATAATCAACCTCCAATAACTAACCTTACGATAAGAAAGCCAATGATAAATGTAATACCGGCATATGATATTAATTCTAAAGGTGCCAAATCAATGTGTGGTAAATCAGTTGTTAACCATGTACCAAATAAACTAAATTGCTCGAATAAACCAAATAGCCAAGATACTAAACTTTGTAACATATTACTTCCTCAACATTTTAATAATAAATAGAATGATAGTAACAATAAGAGGAATAGACAAAAGTAGCCCTAGAGTCATATTAGGTAAAACTTGAATATTCAAAATACTAGAAATACTATTAAACGCTTGCGAAAATAAAGTAAAGACGTTACTTACTTGAGTATCGTTATTAGTAATAGCGCTATCGTTGAGCGCTAATAATTGAGCCATAGTAAGAGTTTTATAGTTAGGAACAATTGCCATAACTTCATTCTCGCTATTGAAATTTTGTAAATAACGGAAACCATTATCAGTCCATACCATATTATAATATGAAAGGAAAATACTACTAGGCGTAGTTACGCCAGTCGCTCCACTTTCCATAGCATTAATAACTTTGAGATAATAAGACGTATCGTTTGAAGTTAGATAATTATACGTTGATAGATTATTCCAAGTACTTTCGTTATTAATACCGTTTGGTTGATAAATATAATAAACCGAAACTAAACCATAATATTGAATATTAGAATTACCGACAAAATTGCCAATATTAATTAAGTTACCATTCTTATCTTTAATAACAGTTGTACTATCTAAGGCTTGTACTTGAATAACAATACCGTTATAGTTTCTATTACCGATAGACCAAACACTATCCCCACCAACACAATAATTATAAATATCTAATGTAGTTGGGCTAGAAATACTAGATATTTGAAAAATACCTTTTTCGTTATCTATGTTATCAGTAAACCACCTACGAAAATCGTAGTTTGGATCTATAATTATTTCATTATTAACAATAGGGTTAATACCAGTAGCAATACCCTCATTATAACCAACTTCGTAACCGTTATTATAAGCCTCTTCTAAATCTTCCTCAGTATAACCACTAGATTGTGCTTCTTGATAGGCATAAGCGTCTTGAAACCATTTACCAATATTATTTGAGTTTTTTGGTACGGCAACACCACTATAAGAACCAACAGATAAACTTTGTGTTGTATATGAACGGTAAAAATCAATACCATTATTAAAGTCAGTTGTGCTTGCTCGACTAAAGTAGAGCCTATTACCGTCATTTGAACTAGTATATTGAAACTTCATTTCATATGGTCGGCTAGAGCCTCCATTTGTTTCTAAAGATTTAATATATGATAGGCTTTTTTGAGAACTGATACCGTCAGTTGGCATAGTAATCATATAGAACGTATCAACGCCCATATTAGCATAGATAGTACCATTATCTACGAGCGACCAAATATACTCGTAAAATGAGTTACCCATATCGCCTAAATAATAATATACATAGTTATTAACCTCACGCACATTATTAACCGGCTTAGTATGGTGTAGTGGTGTAGTGGCTACAACTTCTTTAGTTTTTTGATTAGCACAAGAGCCAACCACAAAACCGAAAGAAATAACGCCAAAGATAGCAAAAAATAAAGTAATAATTATTCCAATTATTTTTAATTTTTTGTTTTGTTTAATTTTTAATAAAAACTTTTTCATAATTTTTTAAGTGATTATAAGCGTGTAAGGGCTAGGAAAGGTACTAGCCCTTACTTTGATACTAGGCTCTACGAATTAAGCCTTTAATAAGTCTAAAAGCCCAATAGACTAAGCCAACGCCAACGGCAATTAATAAGAGGGTTCCTAAAACGGTTAACCCTGCATTTTCGCCGGTAGTGTAGAACATAGATGTAACGCTTGTAATGCTAGAACTTAAAGCACTAGCGAATGCGGTTACGGCGTCGCCGACCGCTCCAAAAATGTCATTAATCACTTGTTTGTCCTCCTAAAAAAAGACTACCTCAATGAGATAGTCTTTTCCTCTTTATGTTTTCGTGTTTTAGTGCGCTACTTGAGAACACGAGTAGCGCACTATCTAGCCTTGCCTTTTTGCTTAAGCACTTTACACTCGATAGGGTTATTACCATTTTTATGGTTATAGATCCTATCTCGTTTGCGCTTATCAACATAGTATTGCCATATATCTAATATAACATTCCTATATTTAGCATAGTAGCCAAAGCCAATATCTCTTATCAATTCAACAATGTTATTAGAGTTTTCGCAAATGAAACATATGCGGTCAAAATCTAACCCAGTTGTTTCAGCTGATAAAGCAGTGATAAACTCCTCTTGTGTCCAGCCACCGAGTTTAACTTCTTTAGCCTCGTGTTGAGTCTTTTCACTATTATTTTTATGTATTAAATATTGCAAAGCACTCTCTAAAGACCTATAACTATCGAACTCAATTCCGTTATTATCAGTCTTTAAGTGTTTACTTAAAGCGTTAAGATAACAACTCATAGGCGTTCTATCTTTCTTGCCAATACCTACATAATGATAGTGTGTAGGTATAGTAAGATTAGTTACGGGGTCTATATCGTGAGCGTGGCATATTAAAGCCCATTTATCGTAATACTCATTCAAATAATCAATGATTACTTGCATAGGGTAAGACCTATTTTTGCGTATCACTACAAAGTGCTTTTTTGTTTGACAAGATAGTGGTTTATATCTACTCATTTTATTTACCTTTGAATAATTTGTGAGCAATAAACCAACCAAGAAAGCCACCAAATAAACACCCTACAAAATCACAAATAAATAATAATATAAGATAAATCATATCATTCATAAAATAACCCCTTGGCTTAAGAATAAATGTTTACGTTTATGAAGTAATTGAACTCTTAAGTTAGCCTTAGTATAAGAACTAACAACAGAGTTAACTTGTTTAAGTAATGGTTTATTCTTATCAACTTCGTTATCAATAATGTGTTTATTAATAGCCTCAACTAATAAAGTAAGATTTTCAAGTGAAACCTTTTCTTTACGTTCAGCCTCATCAATGAGTTTATTTAATTGATTATAATAATCAGTCTTTTGCATATCTAGCCACCATATCTAAACGTGCATAATCTTCAGTAAAAACGGGTTTAATAAGAATATAATTACCATTTTCAGTAACAATGAAATAATGCATAGGGTAAATATCTTTACCTTGTTTGTTTTTGATAGATTTTTTAGCTTTTTTCTTAATTATTTCCATAAATTATTTCTCCTTATAGTAGTAGTGCTATGTTTATAACTTCTCATAATTGTCATTATGTAATGCTATTTCTAAACTAGAAATAAACTAAATAATAACTAGTTAATAACTTCCTCGGTAGTGGAGTGTTTACATAGTGACTTTTATAAGTGTTAATCATAGCATAAACATATTAACACCGAGCGAATAACATAGTCAAGTATATAAGGGCTTTACCGGTTCGCTCGATACCGGCTCAAACAAACCGGTTAAAGCAACTTTATATAACCAACGAACTCTTTTTTGTTATGATTTCTTAAGACATTTTTACCTAAAGGCAAAGGGACTTAACACAAACTCCCTAAAAATGAAAACTAAAGAAAATGCGTAGACCTATCTACTTACGTTGTAGATCCACGCGCTTTCTTTGTTTTGTTCGATATTTTTATAAAGAGAAAACCTACGGCTTAAAATATTTTCTTTTACCCTTAAGAAGTTTTTTCTCAAAATATCTAGTATCATAAGTAATATTCTTTTTAAGTCTAAAAACTAAACCTTGTCTTATATCTCCATTTTGAGCATTGTAAATATCAACCTCGGCTTTTGAATACTTTTTAAGTAAACGACTCTTAACGGGTAATAAACGCTTTTGTGCGCTTTCATATCTATCATATGTAATAACCTTAGTAATTAAAATAAATGGTAAATGATATGTTCTAACACAATAAACAAAGAAGTCGGCTTGCTCTCTTAAGGCTTTCCAACCTCTATCTAAACTTTGAGAATTAAAATGAATATTTTGTGAATATAATTGTCGGTCTAAAGCATATAAGACCGGCATAGATGGGTATAATCTATATAATAATGAGTCGCAATAATTAGGAAAATAAACACCCATATCACTAATATATAAATCGGCACCCTCTATAAACTTATGAGGCTCTCTCTTAAAATTGTTTTCAATAAGTTGCCTATAATCTACGGGTGCTTTAACCTCAGTAAAGTCTTTAATAATAAACTCTTCCTTTCCGTGAGTATAAGGAATATTACTATAATGAGGTTCATTTCTATGCTTAATTACTTTCTCAGTAAGTAAGTCTTTTCCGCTTCCTTTAACGCCAAAAGTAATAACATTACAAGCACTAAAGTAAAAGTAAAGATTACTCATAAAGAGATAATGCTTAATATAAAGTATAAGTCCTAAAACTATAAAGACTATAATACCGATAATAATTAAAACACTCATCATTTTAATAAAAATAAACCACTAACCAACTTGAATAACCATTTAATAAAAATGATTAAGAAAGTAAAAATTAATACCATAGCAATGATAGTGCAAGTATGAGCGAGCCAAACACTTAAATCAGTATTAACGCCCATAATAAACATTGAATAATTTTCTAATTCAATACTAGCAAATAAATAATCATGTATATAACCATAAATTAAATCGTACATAAATAACCTCCTATGACTTGATAATGACTACGATAATTAAAAATATAATAAGGAAAGGAATTATTC
>JAGCEE010000302.1 GCA_017650795.1 Clostridia bacterium
AAATTTAATTATTAAATATTTTTATTATTTTTATAATTTAATAAAAAAACAAATAAAAATACCAATAAATAATTAAAAAATCGTTATTTTATTGGTATTTTTTATAAATAAATAAAAAAATAAAAAAAGCACAACATAAAACTATGAAAGTAAAATTATTATCAATATGTATTTCGTTGGTTTATTGCTGTGTTTTTTGTTCGCTTATTATTCCATATCCAACCATGAATAATCTTTTAATTAGTAGTAATGCCGAGCAAGAAATAAATGATACTTATGAGGAGGAAGAAACTGTTGGGCTTAGTTATACAACCGTGCCGGTTTTAAATCTTGATTGGTTTGAATATATGAACAATTATTTTACAAAGTACATAACAATAAGAGTAATAGACATTAAATCTGGCGAGGAGTATTTTGTGCAACGTCTGGGTGGATACAATCATGCCGATGTGCAGGCAATAGATGCTCAAAACACAGCCAAGTTTAAAAAAATATATGGTGGGCAGTGGAGTTGGGTAAGAAGGCCCGTTTGGGTGGAGATTGATGGCAAATTTTATGCCGGCTCAACCAATGGCATGCCACACGGATTTGATATTTTGCAAACTGGCGAAGGTGGGCATACTTGCATTCATTTTTTAAACAGCAAAACTCATGGCACCAAGCGAGTAGACCCCGACCACCAAAACTGCGTAAAGTATGCCTCTACACATGTAGACGAATTAAATGAATATCTAAAAAATAATAATGTAAACAATAATTAAATATAAAGGGTTGCAAGTAAAACATAATGCCAAAGGCAAAGCCGTTTTCGGCTTTGCTTTTTAATTAGCATAGTTTTTAAAAATCATCTTTACTTTTGCGTTTTTTTGAGTATAATATTTTTAAAGGGAGTAATAATGAAAGAAAGAAGCCAAATAGAAGAAAAATACAAGTGGGATTTAACAGAATACTTTAAAGATGAAGACGCTTGGAAAAAAGAATTTGAAATAGTAAAAAAATTATACAGCAAACTAGAAACATACGAAGGCAAGTTTGGTGATGATAAAATGCTGTTAGAGTGTTTAAATTTAGACAAAAACATTTCCGAAAGGGTGGGCAGACTTTATGTTTACATTTCATTAAAAGTTAAAGAAGATGCCAAAAATTCATTTTATCAAGATTTATCCAACAAATTAGATAAGTATTTCAGTGATGAATCACCAAAAGTGGCATATATTTCAAGCGAGTTAAATGAAATACCAGACGAAAGATTAATCAGTCTTGCAAAAAATCCAAAATTTAAAGATTACAATTTGGGCTTTAAACAAATAATTCGTTACAAACCACATATGCTTTCAAAAACCGAAGAAAAGTTACTTGCAACCGTTAACGAATGTATTGGTGGGGCAGAATCTGTTTTTGATATGATAGATTCTGTAGACATTAAATTTGAAGATGTAAAGGACAAACACGGCAACAAATTACCATTAGACAATGCAAATTATCACACATATATTCAAAGCGATGATGAGGTTTTAAGAAAAAATGCCTTTAAAAATCTTAACGCTGGCTATGGCAAACTTAATTATTCAATTTCTACAAATTATTTAAACAGTGTAAAAACCGATTGCACACTTGCAAAAATAAGAAATTTTCCATCAGCATTCAGCAGAAGTATGTTTGGTGAGCAGGTAGATGAAAGTGTGTATAATTCACTAATTAAAAATATAAACAACAACCGAGAATACTTTTTTAGATTTTATGAAAACAAAAGAAAAACACTGGGCTTAAAAGTATTTAACAATTACGATATGCACGCAAAAATAGATGTAAAAAATTCTAACAGTTATTCATACGAGCAGGCTTTTGATATTATTTTAAACACATTTAAAATATTTGGAGAAGAATATGTAAATGTGCTAAAAATGGCAAGAGATAATCGTTGGATAGATGTAATGCCAAACACAGGCAAAGACACAGGTGCATTTTCGTGGGGTGCATACGGGGCACACCCGGTTGTGTTATTAAACCACGAAAATACAATAGATTCATTGTTTACGCTTGCACACGAACTTGGCCACATGATGCACACATACTACAGCAACTCAAACCAACCAAGTACCAAGTCTAGTTATGAATTGTTTGTTGCCGAGGTTGCAAGCACAGTAAACGAAATGATACTTGCAAGAACTCTATTAAAAAATGCAAAAACCAAAGAAGAAAGGTTATATTATATAGATTATTTAATGGATATGTTTCAATCAACAATATATCGCCAAACAATGTTCGCTGAATTTGAATATGATGTTCATAAAATGTATGAAAACGGCGAGGACACCACTTGTGATGCAATAAATAACCTATATTTTAATCTTTGTAAAAAATACTTTGGAAACAAGGTTAACTTGGCAGAAGAATTAAAGTACGAATGGCTAAGAATTCCACATTTTTACAATGCTTTTTATGTTTACAAATATGCAACAGGCTTAATTTCTGCACTTGCTATTTCTACCAAAATATTAAATGGAGAAAAAGATGCAGTAAATAATTACCTTAACTTTTTAAAAAGTGGTTCAACAAAACCACCGGTAGAACTTTTAAAAGGTGCTGGCGCAGATTTAACAGATGAAAAAACTTTTAAAAATGCTTTTGAATTTATTGGTCAAGTGTTAGATGAGTGGGATAATTTGATGACCGTTCAAGAAAACACCAAATAGACATAAAAGTCCAAAAATTGCATCCACTGGGTGCAATTTTTTGTGGGCAGGGCAAATGTGGTGGCATCATGTTTATTTGGTTTAAATCATGTTGGCATGGCATCTTTGGATATGGGCACATATTTGGTAAATTATCAAAGTCAAAAAAGTCATCTTTTTTAGGGTGGCAGTTTTTTCTTGGTTTGCATGGCAAACATACAACTTCTCTAAAAGTGAAATTACTGTTATTTGGGCAATACGGTTGCATATTAAACTCCTTTTTTCATATCATCATATTTTTTTTGGTAAAAATATGTTATTTGGCTATGCAACATGTAAGTTATTATAAATATTTTGACAGAATATGTACTAAATGGTAAAATATAAACAAGGGAGTTTATTATGGCAGATATACAAATAGCCGTTGATTTTGGCGGAACTTACACAAGCATATTTAAAAAAGGCGATGGCTTGGTTTTAAAAGAGCCAACGCTTATTGCTGCACTTCAAACCGATGGTGGTTTACAGATTAAAGCGTTAGGCACAAAAGCCAAAGAAATTCAAGGCAAAACCGACAATCGCACTATTGTGTTTAGTCCAATCGTAAATGGGCAAATTAAGTCAAAAGAATATGCAAGTTTGCTTTTAAAATACTTTTTAGAAAAAATACTTACCAAAAAAGGAGTGTTTTTTAAAATAAAATGTCTTGTTCCTTGTCCGGTAGGATTTTCGGAAGAACAAAAAGAAGAATATAGGGCTGTATTTTTAGGCGCTGGTGTTGGTGAGGTTGTATTTATTCCAAAAATACTTTGTTCGGCATATGGTGGCGATGTTAATATTTTTGCAAACAATGCCTACATGGTTGTTGATGGTGGTGGTGTGTCCACCGATATTGGCGTAATAAACATGGGAGCAATCATCGAGGGTGCAACACTCGGTCTTGGTGCAAGAACAATAGATAACGAACTCGTAAAATTAGTTGCATTAAAATACAATGTTCAAATCGGCCTTGCAACTGCTCAAAAAATAAAAGAAGAAATTGGAAGTTTGTACAACAATGATACAGCCAACATGGAGGTTAGTGGTATGGATACTCGTACCAAAGCCCCAGCAAGTGTTGTTGTTTATGCAAGTGATGTAAAAATGGCAATCGTGCCACTTTTAACCGAAGTAATTAGAATTATGGAAACAACACTCAATATTCTTCCACCAGAAATAAGCGCAGATGTTGCAAAAAATGGAATAGTTTTAACAGGTGGTCTTGCTTCCATTTCGGGCATAGAAAAATATTTAAGAAAAGAACTTAATTTGGCTGTATCGGTTGCAGACGAATCTTCTAATGCATGCATTTTGGGCGCAGGAAAACTACTTTCTAATGTTAAAGAATTAAAACAAGTTTTAAGTGAAATATAAAAGTTTTAAGTGAAATATATAATTTTTATGTGTTATTAAAATAAAAAACTAATTATTAAATAAAAAAATAAGGAGAAATCATGCTAGAGTTATTAGCGCCAGCAGGCAACTTTGAAAAAATGAAAATAGCACTTGCATACGGGGCAGATGCTGTTTATATGGCTGGCAAAAAATTTGGGCTTAGGGCATTTGCCGACAACTTTGATTTAAACGAATTAAAAGAGGCAGTTAGTTATGCCCACAACCTTGGCAAAAAAGTGTATATTACATTAAATATACTAGCGCACGAAAGCGATTTTGAAGGGCTTAAAGAGTATGTTCAATTTTTAGAGCAAATAAATGTAGATGCAGTGCTTATTGCCGACCTTGGCATAATGCAATTTGTAAGGCAAAATGCACCAAAACTCACCATTCATGTTTCAACTCAGGCAAGTGTATTAAATAGTTATGCCGTAAACACTTATGCAAGCCTTGGCGCAAAAAGAATTGTGCTTGCAAGGGAATGTTCTATAAATGAAATAAAAGAACTGCGCAAGAGTATTCCACAAGATATCGAACTCGAAGCATTTGTGCATGGCGCTATGTGCATTTCGTACTCAGGAAGATGCTTACTTTCTAACTATTTAACAGGCAGAGATTCCAACCGTGGAGCATGTGTTCAGGCTTGTAGATGGGAGTATACAATATCGGAAAAATCAAGGCAAGATGACAAATACCCAATACAAGAAGACGAGCGAGGCACATATATTTTAAACAGCAAAGACCTAAACATGATAGAGTATTTAAAAGAACTTGCAGATGCAGGCGTTTGCAGTTTTAAAATAGAGGGCAGAATGAAATCACCATATTATGTTGCAAATGTTGTAAATGCTTATCGTAGAGCAATAGACAATATAAACAGCCTTACTCCAAGTTTTTTAGAAATGTTAAAAACCGAG
>JAGCEE010000303.1 GCA_017650795.1 Clostridia bacterium
ATTAAATTACCTTTCCGCTTGGATAAAAGATTTTGTTGTATTCTTCTTCAGTCTTAATTTCTATAATACCATCAGCAAGACATTTCTGTTCGTCATAAGGAACTATTTGGAATAAATCATCTGGGATTTCTTCTGGTGAATTAACTTGTAACCATCTAGCTGATTCACTATGTTTTGCTAGATAACGAAATAGTTTAAGTTGTTCTTCTATTTCTTTTTCATAGTATTCACGATTATAAATCGTATCAACTTTTACTACTCTACCAGCCTTATTTACAAGCATCCATTCAGGGTCTTTATCCCATACTCTCCAAAACTTTTCAATTTTTACATACTTCATTCTTCTACTTTCCTTAACCAAAAATTACTGCTACAAATGGAATCCAACCAAACAATAACATACAAATTACTAATGCTGTCCACGTGCCACCTGGAATGTCCTGGTGCATAGCACGGATATATGGATCAGGGTCATTCTGCATCATTTTCTTTATATTTTCGTGCATTATTTAAATAGTCCATCCAATTTATTTTTAAGTTCAACTGTCTGTCTTAATTCTTCGTTTTCTTTTAATAATTTATCTACAATACAAGAATAAAAATAAGCAAGTCTTGAATTCGCATTTAAAGCATCTTGGGATTCTGAATCTTGATAATTAGGGCAAGCCTTAGCAATTTTGTCTAATTCAGCGGCTTCTAATTTCTTAAATTCTTCTCTAGTCATCGTGTTTCATTACCACTCCAATGAAAAATAACCACCCAATGTTAAACCAGTACTTTCAATTCCGCCTGCACATGGTTCATATTGAAGTTCCTGGTATTGAGGGTCCTGATAATAGATTGTACACCAATTCGTACATCTGTAATGCTTGATTTTATAACCCTTCCACTTGAGAACAGTCATAATGTCTGTAAATCTTGGGTCTTCACAATATGGAATGTCTACTGATGTTTGGCTTTTTTTAGCTTGCTCAGCAACCATATTTGATATGCGCTTAAAATACTCATTGTTTAACTCCAAATCATTTTCCAATGCGGAAAAGTTAGTTTTTGCGATTTCTTTTGCCTGAAGTGCGTCTAGCATTTTTTCTCCTTTTATTAAAGTTCTCTTTTGCGATGTCCAAAATTGTTTTTTCAAACTTTTCCTGGTTCGCTAATAGTTGTGCGCAGGTGTCTATGTCAATATCTGGTGAAAGGTCTTTATCTTTCTTAAGGAACCTTTCCCATTTCTTGAAATTTCGTGATTTCTTTTCCATAAAATCTAATATAACAAAAAACCCGACTATTAGCAATAGCCGAGTTTATAAATTTTGTTTGTATTAGAACTTAGTATTTACAGTGAACAGTAACTTTTAATTTTCCGTCAGATTCCTGGTCTAAGTCAAATTCTTCTATACCAGTTATCATTACATTATAATATGTCTTGGTATAAATTGGATTCTGTACAGCACTATCATATAACTTATAAGTAAAATCAAATTGTAAGTTCTGTTGAAAAATACTTTGTAAAGTATTTGTCGCATACATATCCTGGTATTCGTCAAATGACAAAGTAAATTCATTCTGTCCCTGATTATGCTTTATTGACTTACATCTCAATGACAAATCTGGGTAAGTTTGTCCTGATACATTAAAATAACCCTGCCATAAGTAGTTCTTCACCAAATCTGGTAATTGACTTATTGGTGTTGTGAATATAATAGGGCCATTTCCCACAGCATTTATACTTATATCTTTTCTACCTGTAATCATTTCATCCCCAATTCGTCTAAAATAACTTTACATAAATCATTTTCATTTATATAAAATTTATTTGATACAGAATATACTGAGTCAATACTTTCAAAATTAGAATCTCTTGGAACATCGTTAATTATGTACCAGTCAATTCCAGCCTTCTTTGCTAAACAACCATAATAAAAATCATCGTGTTTTGTTTCTATAATCTTTGGTGTCAAAGTATATTCTTTGAAACAGTTAGGTGGGAACAAAATACCACTTCCGCCACCGCCAAATGTTATACCCATTCTGTTCCAATTATTATACGAAATAATCTTCTCAGGATTGTCTAACCATATTTGATATAGTTCTTCAGCATAGTTTCTGTAATACCTAACTCCATCGTCTGCCGTTATAATTGGAACATTTGGGTATTTTTTCATTGTTGGTAACATTTTCTTGAATGTATAAGTATTATCTTTAACCCAAAGTATTTCAACATAATCATTGTTAGCCATATCTAACAAATCTTTTGGTAAATCTTTTTCTTTATTTGGAAATTCTTCAGTACATAATGTCAAAACGATTTTATAACCTGGGCAGTTTTTCAACAAACTATAAATTGTATATGGAACTGTGTGGATTCGTTTCTTCCAGCTAGTCATACTAATAATAGCATCTCTTTTGACTGTTGGTACTGGTAATTTCTTAAAATCTGTATCAAAGATTTTGTACAATTTTACCAAGTTATTA
>JAGCEE010000304.1 GCA_017650795.1 Clostridia bacterium
CGACAAGGCAGCAAATCCAAATCTACCAAGTGAATTGAATACCGAACTTAAACTACTAATCAATCCAATGGCTACCATACCAAAACCAAATGCCCTTAACATTGGAGCTTCGTTTGCGATAAATGCTAGACCACAAGTAATGTTAGCACAGAACATAAACCAAATAGCCATATACTTCTTTGTCTTTACAATGTTCCAAATGCTTTCTGTACTTACCTTGTCATTTAGCTTAAATGGAATTTTCTTAAACAATAATGTAGAAATCATCATAGGAACAAAGTAGATTCCACTCATAATCATCAAAGTTCCGAACAAGCTAAAGTGTGCTAACAAGAATTGGATTATCATTGTACCAAACACTTTTGCGAATCCAAAAGATAGGATTGCTATACTTGTACCTTTACCTTTGTTGTGTCTAAACCAAACGGACAATGATTTAGGGTTAGCAACATAGGATGTTCCACAACCTGTACCCAACAATATACCAAAACCAATCCAAAGTAATTCAATGTAGCCTGTCAAACAAGCCAAACCTGAAACTACCAATCCTAGTATGAAAGTAATTGTTGATAAGATGTACATAAGTTTTGGATTCTTTTCCGCAATACTTCCAAAGACGGCTCCACTCATTCCTAGAAAGAATATTGCCAGACTAAAGGAAATATCAGCTTGGAACTTTGTACAATTAAAGGTTTCCATTACCGCTTTGGATAATAAAGACCAACAATAAACTGACCCCGTTACCAAATTTATGAGGATAGCGGGGATGATAAGATTTAATAACGAATTATAATGCTTTTTGTTTGCCATAATAGTGTATGTATAATTATTTTTACAAAATGTAGAAAATTATTGCTTGACAATATAAACATATTTTATTATATTATTGGTGTAAACTTAAAAATGAGGTAACAAAGATGAAACCAGCAACTTCCGCACTTAATGATTGGGTACAACGAATCGTAGTAAATCCTAAATTCCAGTATTGTCCTGTTTGCAAGACAGATGCACATTTTGCTACAATCAAACTAGGATGTGTTGACTTTTATGACTTTAATAATGACCATTATTCTAAGGGTTGTGCCATTGAAATACTCTTAAAGGTAATTCAAGATGAAAATGGAAAGTTCTTTCACGAAACTTGGGTGCAGATTAACACACCTACTTGTTTCTTGGAGAATCAGCTATCAAAATCTAATTATAGCAAAAATTACAGAAATCTTACATTAAAGAACATCTTTGGTTTTAATGAAATGTTCTGGAAAATGTTCACAAAGTCTGGATTTGATAGTCTTAACTTTATTTACTGCATACCAAATTACAAGAGAATTAATTTTGGTGGTAATATATTTAAGAAGAATTTTGAAAGCTATTTAAAGGAAAAACAACACGAATACGATTTGTTTCAGACTTTCCGTGATTCTTTGTTTAGCTATCTTGATAAGTGTTCTCAGATTAACGCAAAGAAGAAGGATATTAAAAAGGATTTTGTAAAGGAGTAAACTATGAAACCAACTACTGATGCTCTTCACCAATGGTTGCAAGCTTTAATTATTAACAAGAACTTTCAGTGTGCCAGATTGTATAAGGGTGACAATTGTGATGGCAACATTGAATGGGAATATGTACCCTATAATAATTTTAAGGGTGAACACATTGTACCTGCATTGAAAATTCACATCTACACTTGTGTGGAAAACAAGAAATTCATTCAAAAGGTACTATTTACTATTCAAACACCTGACATGTTCTGTCGTGATGTAGTGGATGATGGTGGTGATAAAGAAGATGATTACAAATCTTACCGCAATATCCACCTCAAAGACCTTGTGCGATTCAAGGAACTTTGTGATGAACAATTTGATAAGATTCGTCACCTTTATTTCAAAGATGTACCTTATGAACCAGCAAAAAGTAAAG
>JAGCEE010000305.1 GCA_017650795.1 Clostridia bacterium
CTTCATTTAATTTTTTTAATGCGTCATCTGTATTAAAGAATAATGTAATACTAGCTGTTAAGTTATCGCTCATTTTTTATTTTCCATTAGATTATAATTCACTTGTTCGTTTTGTTTTCTAACAAAATTAACAACATTTAAAATATATAAATCTTTTAAATTTAGATTTTTTAAATTATTAATATCTACTCTATCGTTTAGAATATTACCAACTAAAGAACTGACCCCAAAATCTTCATAGTAAACATATTTTTTACTATACTTATTAAATTTTAGATTTTGAAGTCTTTTAAAAAAACTGATTGAAATTCCATAATTTCAGTAGCAAGTTTTATAATACTTACAGGATTTCTAAAAGTTATTTTTGCTAATTCTAAACTAAATTTTTGATTTAATTCAGGTTGTTTTTCATTTAATAAAATAGCTTGTTTTAATAAAATTTCTATTTTATCAGTATCAATTTGTTGATTACTAGCACTTTTTAAAAAGAAATTTAAACCCTCTTCAACATTAAATAGATTAATTCTAAATTTATATTTATTATTTAAATCATTGATTTCAATAATTTTACTTTCTTGTAAATTTTCCATAGCACTTATTTTAATTAATAAAAAAGTCCCTATTTAAAGGGACTTTATGATTATTATTTAACAGGCAACATAACTTTATTAGTAAAAGTAAATGTATAACTTTTGTTATTTTGTCCATCATTTAAATTTGCACTATCGCCAGCGTCCATTGACACAATATCACCACCTGAATAAATAGTAGTCCAACCTGTCATTTCATTTTTTTCAGTATAAACAATACTATTGTTTACAAGTGTTTTACCATATTGTGGTGTACTAGCCCAATACATACTGTCTAAAATAGTCCTGCAACTTGCATTAGGTAAAAAAGTCATAGTACATGTATAAAGAACAGGTTTTGAGTTTTTAACAGTCATACCATCAGCACCCATTCTAAAATTTGTCTTTTCTGTTTTTTCCCATTGCACGCCTTCTTCTGCAAAACCTTCCAATTTTATGTATGGATATAAACTACATGCTAAAGTGTGTGATGTAGTTTTAAAGCTTGCTTCGTTTTCTTGAATTGCCATTTTTAATACCTTTTTTTAATTAATATTATCTTGAATAAATATTGTTAATTACTCTAATTTGGTCAACAGCACCACCACATAAATAACAAGCAACAACATTTACTCTTGCATTTTCTACATCTATATCACTAATAGCTAAATAATAACCGTTAGTTTCTACACATTCAGGTGCTTTTTCATTACCAGTAGCTTGAACTATATTAAGTTTACTTGTTTGTGATAAAGTACCATTTCTAGCAACAACGCCATTATCTTTTCCTTTTTCAAAAGATGGAGAAATTAAAGACATAATTAAATCTTTTGCATCATCGCCTTGTAGTTTAATTTTGTTGAGAGTATCAAAAGCATTTATAACATTAGTTTGTATATCGCTTTCTAACCAGCTTTCATTAACTTGTATATCTTCTTTAACAAAATCTCCATTAACAAGACCTTTACCATAGTAAACTGTTTCTTGTGTACCTATACCTAGTGAATATACATAGTTAATATTATAACCGTTTAATTCTTCAGCTAAAAGAGTATTAATTAAACCATCTTGATAATCAACAACACTACCATAATTAGTAATAGAAGTATAACCATCAGCAGGTTGGAAATTAAAGTTAATTGAACCGTTTAAACTTTCATAATTAATACTAGCACAAATAGAACAATCTAATATATTTATATACTCTTCATTAGGGTCATAACACATTACATAACCAGTATAACCAAGTTGTTTAATTTGGTCTTGTATTGTTTCAGCCTCATTTTTATCAGTAAAATTAAACACTAATCTTACTTGTGTATTATAAGTCTGTCCATTTACAACATTTTGCAACCACTCAACACTATCTAATACATCTTGTCCATCTAATGTTTCAAGAGTTGTTATAGAATAACCAGCACTATTAGCTTGATATATTCTGTCGCAGAATTGAGCCCAAGTCTCAATATCAACACCTTGTGATAAATCACATTCTATTAAACCTATTGCAGTTGTAAAATCTAAACCAGTTGTTGCAGTTATTGCTTC
>JAGCEE010000306.1 GCA_017650795.1 Clostridia bacterium
ATTATTTATATCAATCATATCCGTAACGATTTTGCAAAAACAAACGGTATAATATAAATCCTTGTTTAAATATCTATTTACAGGCATAATACCGGCTTCCGTATATGCAGTTTTGATAACAGTAGAATTTCTTGTTGCATAAAAAGAAAAATTCTTTTCTATGAATTTTTGAGCAACTGCTCTTCCTTTTGTATATATTGTGATATCTAAATCTTTTCCTTTGTTTGTAGATTCAGTATGGGTATTATTACCAACAGTTTTAATCATTTTTAAAAACTTTTCTGTATCCATGATTGCTCCTTAAATATTATTTTTGTACTACTATTCTACAACAAATATAAAATTTGTCAATATGCAATTTATACTATTTAATATATTTTATAATTATATTATAAATGGTGCTGTATAGTTTAATAATTTTTTGTCAACAATTATTCCATTATAAAGAGGAATTTATGAAAAAAAGTATTGTTGTTTTTTCAATTATTGTAATTGTACTTGTAGCCATTTTTGCCAGTATTTACAAAGATGTTGATAAAAGCTATTTAAGAATACATATTAGGGCAAATAGCAATGCCGAGGTAGACCAACTTATTAAGTACACAATAAAAGATGAAATCGTAACTATGCTAACTCCACTTGTTGTAGGCTGCACGAGTTTTGATGAAGTTAAAAATGTTTTGGAGCAAAATTTAGATAATATAAATAGAGTTGCGGATAGAGTATTGAGCCAAAAAGGACTTTTATATACTGCAAAATCTAAACTCTCAACAGAGATGTTTCCAACTCGTAAGTACAACGAATTCGTTTTAGAAGAAGGGGTATATGATGCCCTTATTGTTGAACTTGGCGAGGCCAAAGGAGATAATTGGTGGTGTGTAATATATCCGCCGTTATGTTTTACATCAACAAAAAACGGAAGTAATGTGGTTTACAAATCTAGAATTATTGATATGATAAACGCATGGAAGAATAGCAAATAATACTTAATTTATGTAATATGTTAATTGTACATAGCACGTTTTTGTGCTATTTTTTCTTTTTGTTTCACTTATTTTTGTTTTTGTGTATAATTAGATTAGGAGTAAAAAATGGAAACAGTTTTAATAACTGGCGCAAATGGGTTTATTGGCTCGCATTTATCTTGCGAATTGGTAAAGCGGGGTTTTTTGGTGTATGGTGTTCATAGAAGCCAAAGATCAAAAAATCCAGAATACAATAAATATGTAGAGGAAGGAAAAATTAAAGTATTTTTAGGCGATGTTTCTAATTTTGACACATCGGTTCTTCCAAAAGTGGATTATATTTATCACATTGCAGGCAAGGTTAGTGTTTGGGGCAAAAAAGAAGAGTTTTTAAAAATAAATCTTGGTGGAACAAAAAACCTTTTAGAATATGCAAAGTCATGTAATGTAAAATGTTTTACATATCTTTCTTCTGTTGCAGTGTATGGTTTTTATGGATACAAACTAATTGATGAAAATGGAGAAAAAAAGCCATTTAATAATCCATATAGCATAAGCAAACTAGAAACCGAAAACTTTGTAAAAGAATATGGAAAAAATAATAACATTCCGTTTGTCATAATTCGCCCGGGTAATGTTTATGGCGAATATGATTACACATCTAGTCACGAAATATACGGCAGAGTAAAAAAAGAAAAAATGATGATAAGTGCCGGTGGCAAATATGAAAGTTGTTGGGTGTATGTAAAAAATTTAGTAGAAGCAATTATTTTTACATCGCAAAACCAAAAAGCACATAATCAGGACTATAACGTTGCCGATGGAAATACAAATTTAAAAGATTATTTAACAAAAGTGGCAAATGCTTATGGGGTTAGACCAAAGTTTAAAAACTTTCCTGCACCGCTTGCAAAATTGACTGCTTGTTTAGTAGAGGGGTTTTATAAATTATTCCGCATTAAAAAGGCGCCAATTATAACTCGTTTTACCGTTTATCAAAACTGTGCAGATTATAGTTTTAGTACAAAAAAATTAGAGGACGTTGGCTATAAAAAAATATATGACGAAGATGAGGCAATAAAAAGAACGGCAGAATATTTTAATTAAAAGATGTAAAAATTTTGTTATAAAAGGATAAATATGGAAGACAAATCATTAAAAAGCAAGATTCATAATGAATGGAAAAATATAAACCAAAATAGCGACAGGGTATTTAATTTGGCACTCATTTTTGTTTGCATAATATTATTTGTTTATTGTTATTTGGGCTCATTCAGTTTTTTTGAAAAGGCATTTTACAATGTTGTAAACTTACAATATGTAAAGATTATCTATCATAATATGATGAGTTTTGTTTTGTTTTTTGTTATAGGGCTAATTTATACAAAATTTGTAATCAAATCGAATCCTAGTGATTTTGGCTTAAAACTTGAAAATAAAAAACTAGGAATAATATTGGTTTTGATTGCTATTCCAATTTGTGCCCTTTGTGGGCTTTCGTGCGTGCTTGATGAGGGTATGAAGGCGACATATCCGTTAATAGATTTTAATATCTATTCTTCTTGGTATTTTATTGTAGCATATTTTACTTCATACTTTTTGTATTATATTGGTTGGGAATACTTATTTAGAGGATTATTATTAAATTCTAGCGAAAAAAAATTAGGCGCAGTTGGGGCGATTTTACTTTCAACATTAATTTCTGCTTTAATTCACACCTCCATAGCGGGTTTTGGAAAGCCAATGATTGAAACACTCTCTGCCATACCTGCCGGATTGATTTTTGGATATATTGCCCATAAAACAAAAAGCATTTATCCTACCTTGCTAATACACTTTTTTGTGGGCTTTTTTACCGATTTATTTATTTTTCTAATTGCTTAAAATAATTATTTAAAATAATTTAAAAATGTCAAACCTTGTGCAAATAGCGGGGATTGGCATTTTTTTAATAAAAAAATATTATTTTTAGATTTTTTATATAAAACGTTTTATATATACATATATTTTGTAATTATTTACATAAAATATAAATATGAAAAAAACCATAGTTATTACAGGGGGAGGAACTGCTGGGCATATTATGCCAAACATAGCACTTCTTCCAGAGATAAAAAAACACTTTGATAAAATATATTATCTTGGAAGCAAGAATTCTATGGAGGAAAAGCTGATTAAGGATTATAAATATATAAACTTTGTAGCAATTCCAACAACCAAACTAATAAGAACATTAACCCTTAAAAACCTAAGCATACCATTTAAACTTTTTTGGGCAATACATAAAACTAAAAAGATATTAAAACAAATAAAACCCAACATTATTTTTTGTAAAGGTGGTTTTGTCTCGGTTCCGGTTGCTATTGCCGGAAAAAAATTAAATTTACCCATTGTTTCACACGAGTCAGATTTAAGTTTGGGGCTAGCAAACAAAATAATATTAAAAAGAGCAAATGTGATGTGCACTTCTTTTGAGGATACCGCCAAAATAAATAAAAAATGCGTATGTACTGGTAGCCCTGTAAGAAAGCAGATTTTAAGTGGGCGTGCAAATGTAGTAATTACTGAATTTAAAGGCTATAATAGTGCGCTACCAACCGTTTTGTTTTTTGGCGGGAGCCTTGGCGCCAAAAACATAAACGAATTAGTGTTTAGTTCGCTAGAAGAACTTTCAAAAAAATATAACATTATTCATATTGTTGGAAAAGACAACTCAAAAAAACAAAATATAAACAACTACTATCAGTTGGAGTTTACTTCAACTATTGAGAACTTGTTCGCACTCGCAGATGTGGTCGTTTGTCGAGGTGGGGCAAATAGTTTATTTGAGCTTCTTGCCATAGCAAAACCAATGTTAATAATTCCTTTATCAAAAGCACAAAGTCGTGGGGACCAAATAGAAAATGCAAAGTACTTTAAGAATAAGGGTTATGCAGAGATGATGCTTGAAGAAGAAATGAATACAAAACTTTTATTGCAAAATATAAATAAAGTGCTTGCAAATAGAAACAAATACATATCTAACATGAAATCAGCCAAGGCAAACAATGCCAATAAAAACATAATAGATATTATTCTTAAAAATTGCAGGTAGAAAAATATTAAGTTAATTAAAAAAAAATTAAATCATTATAAAAATAAATTGTTTAATAATAATTGATTAAAAAAAATTAAAATATTTACATAGTAAATATTTTAAAAAAATACAAAAATAAACATTTTTAGTTATTCTTAGACCTTATTATACATTTTTTGTGCTAGTAAATATTGCACCTTTTGTTATAAAATATACGTGTTTAACAAAAGGAGAATTATTTATGAGAGAAGGAATGGATGCTTTAAAAAGAATGGCGCAGATGGCAAAAAATAGACTAAGAAACAAAGTTAACGAAAATGAAAATAAGATGATTAAAAAAAGAGGTGGTTTTATTATATTTCAAACAGGTAGCATGGACATAAAAAGTAGAATAATAACCAAAGAAGACGATAAGTTATATCAAAAGGTGGTAAGTATTTTAGATGAGGGCGAAGTGTTTAACCCTCTTGCAAGACTTATTGATTCAAAACTATATAGTAAACTTGACGAACCAGCAAAGGAAAGATATTTATTTGATTTAGTAGACAAATATAAACGATATAAAGAAAAATATGAAAGCGAGCAAAGCGCATCTTAAATTATATAGATTAAAAACCTCAAACATTACTCTAAGAAAATTGAAACTTGCAGAATATTAACACTTTAACTTGAATAAGTTAGAGTGTTATTTTTTCTCTCTTAATTAGCAATAAAAACGAATACTATGCTGTTGTCATAGGTTGTCTTAAAAAGATTAATAATTGATATCATAAGACATGCATTTTAACCTTAACAACAAATAGTATTTGTTTACACTAAAAACAAAGAGAAAATATAGAAAGAGTGTGTGCGATTAGTTCCCAGCACACACTCTTTCTTTTAACCAAGTTTATTTTGTGTGCTTGTCCTCGGTGGAGCGAAGCGACACCGACTTGTATCAAGACAAGCACACGTTTAAAATCCATGATTACACCAAAAAGAAATTATTTAA
>JAGCEE010000307.1 GCA_017650795.1 Clostridia bacterium
AAAAGAAAATTGATTTAATCAAAGCATATATTCTTTTGGGCCCTTGCGATATGGCACATGAAACCAGTTTAATTAAAACTACACTAATTAATGAAGCAAAAGAGAATATTGTTAATGGTGAACCTAATAGAATATTAAGTCAGTTGGTATGGGATTATTATGTCTTATCGTCTAAAAGATTAATTGATTTAGTGGAAAATAAAAATTCACAAAATATACCAATAATTAGTAAGATTGGGTCTTTTAATGCATTAAAGTCTATAAAACTCCCTTTGCTTGCGGTGGCAGGGGAATTTGACGACTCTTGTTCGGACAATATTGAAAAATATCTTTCACTTTTAATTAAAAATACGGATTACAAAGGAGAATATGCTATTGTGAAAGGTGCTGGACATACATATTTTAATCACGAATATGACTTATTTAAGATAGTTTATAAATTTATTTTAAGTTTGTAAAATGATTAGTGCAATAACAGGTCATATCTGGTTCGATACCGCCAACCGGGCTGCCATTGCCATTCATCAGCGCAGGCTCAACAAGTTTGGTGGTTTTCATGTCAGCAATCGGTGTTGTGTTGAATATAAACAAGCAGAGTAAAACATAAACTCTGCTTTTAGGTACGCAAGAATAATGCAAACAAGTTTGCATTTTCTTTTTTTTATAAAATTTCGATACAATATTAAGATTGATATGTTATACTAAAAATGTTAGGAGATTGTGTATGAAGTGTTATATTTTAGGAGCGGTAACTGGTAGTGCTGAAAATGCAAAAGAAATTTTTAATATTTACAAATCAGCATTAGAAAATAAATTTGAAATATTAGGGACACCATTAGAAACAGCCGAATATAAAGGAAACTTTGAAGAACGTTTTAAACGTGCTAAAAATTTTGTAAAAAAAGCAGATGTAATTATTGCTGAAGTGAGCACTGCTTCTACTGGAGCGGGGATAGAGTTGGGAATGGCACATTTGCTAAATAAAAATATTTATTGTTTTGCAAATAAAGATAGCAAAGTTTCTGGGCTTCTCATTGGAATGGTGGGAAACAATAAAGTGATTTGTTATAAAAATGAAAAAGATTTATACGAGATACTTAAAAATTTTAAATTCCAATAAAGAATAAACTATAAATTTTTTATACTTTGATTGATTTCAGTGCAATAAGAGGTTGTATCTGGTTCGATACCGAGGGCTGTGGTTGCCTTTGCCGTTTATCTCGGCTGGTAGCACAAGTTTGAGGGTGTTTATGTCTTTTATTGGAGTTGTTCTCAACGTGAATAAACAATCAAAAAGCAATGTGCAATGGCTCTTTGCTTTTTATTATTTTTGAAAAAGTTTGTAAAAAAGTTAAACAAAATTAAGATTTATATGTTATAGTAAAAATGTTAGGAGAAAAATTATGCAGTTAGAAACTGAAAGACTTATTTTAAGAAATTACAAAATGTCTGATTTAGAGAATTATTGGGAATATGTGCAAATGGAAGATGTTGGGCCAAGATGTGGATGGCCTGCTTATACAGATAAAAATAAAGCAAAAGAAAGATTAGAGTTAGAATCTAAAAAACAATATCAGTTCGCCATTGAACTTAAAGAAAATCATAAAGTCATAGGTTCTGTGGAATTGTTAGATACAAAAGCGGAAAGATATCCAAATTGTGACTTGTCAAATTCAAAAGAAATTGGATATTTGCTATCAAAAAATTATTGGGGACATGGATATATGCCAGAGGCAGTAAAAGAAGTTATAAGATTTGCTTTTGAAGATTTAGGCATTGATAAGATTTATATATCGCATGCAGAAAAAAATCATAATAGTGGTAGAGTTCAAGATAAACTTGGTTTTAGAATTATTGGCAGAGTTAAAAATTATAGAGAATGGGTTGACGGAACAATGACTGATAGTATAGTTAGATGCATGACCAAGTTGGATTGGGAAAAAATAAAATAGTTTTTAGTGCAATAACAGGTTGTATCTGGTTCCATTCCACCAACGGGGGTGCCACTTCCGTTTATTAGCGCCGGCTCAACAAGTTTAATGTTTTTTTAGCAAGCACAAGAAAACGCAGTTTTCTTTTGACTGCAATAGGTGTAGTATTGAACATAAATAATCAATCAAAAAGCAGAGCGCAATGGCTCTTTGCTTTTTATTTTTTTTGGAAAAGTTTGTAGAAAATCGATACATACTTTTGTGCTTTATGGTATAATAATTTCGAAAAGGAGATTTTGCAAATGGAATATACATTGAGAAAGTATAAGGCGTCGGATTATGATTTTGTGTATGATGTGAAAAAAATATGCTATCAAAAATATGTTGAAGAATATTTTGGTGGATGGGATGATAACGTTCAAAGACAAATGTTTGATGACCTTATGAAGCAAGATGCAAAGCATACATACATAATAAATGTTGAGAATAAGCCAGTTGGCTTTTTCAGTGATGGGGAAGACACTCCTGAGGGGTATCATCCAAACAATTTGTGTTTATTGCCAGAATGCAGAGGCAAAGGCATAGGGTCAGACATTTTAAACAATGTTTTTGCCAAACACAAAAATCAAAACATTTACTTAAAGGTATTTAAGTCAAATCCAGCTCAAAACTTATATAAAAGACTTGGCTTTGAAGTTTATGATGAAACAAAATCTCATTATTTAATGGTTAGAATGAAAGAAGAAATCTTGAGTAAAGATTAGTGCAATAATAGGTCATATCTGGTGTTTGCTCTCCAACAGGGCTTCCACTTCCGTTCATCAGTGCAGGTTCAACTTCGCTTGTGGCTTTCATGAGTGCAATTGGTGTGTTGCTTAACATAAACAGGCAGAGTAAAACATAAACTC
>JAGCEE010000308.1 GCA_017650795.1 Clostridia bacterium
AAAGAAAAGGTGCTTTGTCAGCACCTTTTAAAAATTAGTTTAATGATTATACTTAGTTTTTAAAAATAATATCTTTAATACCTCTATCCGAACCCATTACCCAACCTGCAAAATTACTTTTATCATTTTCCGTTGCTGTAAGGGTTTTTACATAACCGGCACATTTTTTGGCATCATTTTTAATTTCATAAATTGCTTTTTCCTTAACACTATTTGCCTTAATTGTGTACATAATGGTACTGTCAGCAGCAACTTCTTCGTTTGTACAATAAATGTGGTATTCTACATTGATTTGCATTGTGAAATTAGTGTTGTTTTCCCAAGAAAGATAGGCAATATTATTTTCAACTCTAAACCCACTAAGTTTCAATTCATCTAATTCTACATAATAAGGTGTTGTACTCTTCGGCTCAAATTTATCAATGTAATCATCATTATCACTAGAAGAACTATTCACAATTTTTTCCGAAGAACTACTTTCAACAAGTTTACTAGAAGAACTGCTTTCTACTTTCTTTTCGCTAGAACTACTTACAATAAGTTCACTAGAAGAACTTGCTACAATTTTTTCGCTAGAAGAACTACTAATTAACACAACCTTTTCACTAGAAGAACTTTCATTTTTCTTTTCCATAGAAGAACTACTTTCTTCTTTCTTGTCATTGATACTGCTACTGCTTTTATCTTCAACCTTGCTACTACTACTTACAACAACCGTATCTTTCTTTGTGCTACTACTACTTGTAACTTCATTACTACTGCTACTTTCTTCCTTAGTTTCACGATTGTTTTTCTTTGTGTTAATTATCGTATCTTTAGTTTCTTTAACGGAATCAATGGTATCAATGGCAACAATAGAATCAATTTCAATAGAATCAATTTCAGTAGAATCGTTTTCTACATCAGTTGGGTCAAATTCAAGAACTGCAACAGAATTTCCAGATTCAGAACAACCAATGAATATCATCGCAAGTATGATAAGTAATTTTTTCATAAGATTCTCCTTTGTTAAAGTTTCTTGTTCTTACATTTATAATATAATAAATTTAAACTTAAATGTCAATAATTTTTATGTAAAAAATAGTTTACATACGAAAAAAGGGTTGGCAAAATGCCAACCCTTAATTATATTTTATTTCTTTGGTCTTTTATATCCAAAGGTTTTCATATTATCTTCTTTCTTGACGGTCTTATCACCCTTCTTTTGTTCCTTGTAATCGCAACGATGTTTTGCGACAGACTTGCTAAACAACTTGGTAATATAGGCACCGGTTCCCAATGCGTGACCATTCTTAGCCTTGACATTACCATCCTTGTCAGTTAGCCAATCTATGACCAATTGTACGGTTCCTGCATCAGTTACCTTGTCTTGGTCATTAAGGGTGTATTCCACATTGTAATCACTTACATAGTTAGCATTGTTTGTGTAAATCCACAAATGTAAATTGTAGGTTACATCATACAATGGAATGTTCAAGCCATTCTTCTTATAGTCTTTCTTAAATTCGTCAGTACAATGTTCATCTACATATTGTTCAACTGGAATACCCTTTGTTGAGGCACCAACAATGTTGCCTTTATCATCAACTGGGATTTGACCATTCTTTACAATATCATCAAGTGTAGCCAAACCACCGGTAGCACTAACACTTGGTAAAGCAATATCTACAAGCAATCCTACACCAATGGTTTCAGGTAACTTATCATCTTTTGGGTCAACGGTAGTTACCTTGTATGGGTTCTTAGGGTCATACTTGTTTCCATTGTCATAGTATTCATCTACCTTGTCTTGGTCAATTTCTGTCACAGGATGTATGATTGT
>JAGCEE010000309.1 GCA_017650795.1 Clostridia bacterium
GAATAATAGACCAAATGGAAGCGGCGGGGTATATTTCACCAGCAGATGGAAGCAAAACACGTTCGGTTTATATTACTATGGAAGAATTTGAAAAAAAATACGGAGAAGAAGAATAATAAATGACATTAGAAGAACTTAAGAAGAAAAAAGTATCTGCAATAAGTCTTGGTTGTGATAAAAATAGAGTAGATTTAGAAAAAATGCTCTATAATTTAAAATACTTTGGATTTGATGTAATAGATGATGTAGAAAATGCAGAAATTGTTATTGTAAATACTTGTGCTTTTATTAAACCGGCAATACAAGAGGCTGTTGATAATATTATATATGCAACAGATTTAAAGAAGAATATATGTGAAAAAGTTATTGTCACCGGTTGTTTGCCTGCAAGATTTAATAATGACAAATCCGAAATAAACGGCGTAGATGCAGTTATAGATATAAAACAAAACAGCACGATAGTTGAAATAGTACTTGGATTGTATGGCATTGATGGAAAATATGATTTTCGTGAAGGAAGACTTTTAACAAATTTACCACATTTTGCCTATTTAAAAATTGCAGATGGTTGTGACAATGGCTGTGCATATTGCACTATTCCTAGAATACGAGGTCGTTATCGTTCGGTGCCTATGGAAGACCTTATTAAAGAGGCAAAGAATCTTGCAGATATGGGTGTAAAAGAGATTATTCTTATTGCACAAGACATTACAAGGTATGGGCAAGATTTATATGGTGAATATAGGCTAGTAAAACTAATAAGAGAAATAAGCAAAATAAAAAACATAAAATGGATTCGACTTCATTATTGTTATCCAGAACTTGTTAGTGATGAATTGCTCAATGAAATATATAATAATCCAAAAGTGTGTAAGTATTTAGACATTCCACTTCAACATATAGATGATAAAATACTAAAAGAAATGAACCGAAAAACAACAGAGTCAGATATTAGAGCATTATTTGAAAAACTAAACACAAATTATCCAAATATTGCAGTAAGAAGCACATTTATTGTTGGTTTTCCAGGAGAAACAAAAAAGCAGTTTAATAAACTATTAAACTTTTTAAAAGAGGCACGAATAAGCCATGCTGGATTTTTTCCATTTAGCAAAGAGGAAAGAACAAAAGCATATTTCATGAAAAAACAAGTTTGGAATATAACTAAAAAGCGAAGATTAAAAAAGGCACAAAAGGTGCAAGAACAAATAATGAATGCCATAAACATAAACAAAATTGGTGGCACGTATGATGCAATTATCGATATATATGATGACGAAGAAAAAGTTTATGTTGCAAGACTTAGTGAGGATTCGCCAGATGTTGACTTTATTGTTTTAATTGAAGCAACAAGTGAGCTAAAAATTGGCGAAATATACAAAGTAAAAGTTTTAAATTTTATAGATAATATATTTTTAGGAGAGGTAAACAATGAATCTACCAAATAAACTATCACTTTCAAGAATAATTCTAATTCCGTTTTTTATTTTCTTTTATTTAGCAGAGTTTATTCCTTTTGGAAAAATCTTGGCTATTGTTATTTTTGTAATTGCATCTATTACTGATATGTTAGATGGAAAGATTGCAAGAAAGTACAATCTTGTGACAAATCTTGGCAAATTGTTAGACCCAATAGCAGACAAATTGCTAGTTGTATCGGGTTTGCTTCTTGTTGTTGTCGACTATACTATTCCTCATCCAGCTGGTGTTATTATTGCGATTATTATAATTGGTAGAGAACTATTAATTTCTGCATTTAGACAAATCGCTGCTTCAAAAAATTTTGTTATGGCAGCAGATGTTTATGGCAAATTAAAAACAATTACACAAGTCATTGCCTTGCCACTTTTGTTTTTGCTTTCATATTTAATTTATACAAATTTTCGCACAAAAACTTAGCAGAAGTATTTTCACTCTTGCCGACCAAGGTTTTATCACAAAATGTATAAATATGAACCATAAATATCCTATAAAGTATAAATAATAAAGAAATTTTTTGGGTAAAAGACTAGCCTTTTAACACTTCCCTATTTCTAATAATATAATTAGCCCCAGAGAGTATTGTTAAAAGTGTTGCAATACCAATCATAACAAATGCAAATATTTTTACAACCAACA
>JAGCEE010000310.1 GCA_017650795.1 Clostridia bacterium
ATTTTTTTAGAATTAGAAATGTTTTCGGTAGAAAGGTCTAACACTCCTCTAAAAGTTTTTGACTTCATTGCCGAAACAATCTTGCTCCAATTTGAAATATCTTCATTCTCAAAGTCTGCATTTATAATATCAGTAGGGGATGTTCTTTGGTCTAGGTTAATATATTTTACTCTATCATTTTTGTTTGCAGGAGCAGAAACCAACTTATTTTCTGCTGTTTCTGTTGCGGGGGTTTCGTTGTTGGAAATTTTAAAAACTTCCAAATTGTCAAAGAAAACGGCACTTGCAGATGGGTTTTTGTCCTTAGATCCAAGCCATAACTCTGTTTTTATTTTTTCTACATCTTTGCCAGTTGTAATGTAAAAGGTGTATTGAGTCCACTCGCTTGCATGACTATATGTTATATTTTCAAAACCCAAGTCGCTTTTAAGTCCGGTAATATATATTGAGCCTTGTGCGTCTTGTAAAGCTCTTACCCAAACAATAACTTTGTAGTTTGAATATGCATCAAGTGAAAGCGATGATGCGTTTGTGTAATACTGCACTGCTTTTGCGCTTGCCTTATCGTTCTGCTTGTTTCTGGCATTTATCATGAGAACATAGTTGTCGGCATTGTCATTTAGTTTTGTTGGAAGAACACTGTTAGATTCAAGATACATAGATTTATTGTACTTGTCTAGATTTATTGTTCCACTTGTTGCCGTGCTATCACTAAATCCTTTTGTCCAACCTGTTGGGCTAGGATACACAGATGTTGTGCTGTTTGATGCAAAGTTTAAATTTGACCAAGAAGTCACTGCTTCGGTGTAAGCCATTACAGGACTTGTGCGCAAAAAAGCACCAAAAGTAAAACAAATGCACAATGCAATTACAAACATAACTCCAATGTGAAATTTTTTTATTTTTAAATTGTTTTTCGTCATAGAATACCTCGCATAGATTTAACCCTTAGAGTATATACTAAATTAGATAATAAGGCAAATACTTTGGCAAAATTTTTATTAACAAACTCACGATTATTTGCTTGTGCATTGCTATTAGTAAATAAATATTAAATATTATTTTGCGCAATATAAACTTATGAACAAAAAAAATACGCCTCTTAAAATAATTTTGGCATCAATTACCGGATTTTTAAATGGATTTTTGGGCGGTGGCGGGGGTTTGTTTAGTGTTGTTGCTCTAAAAAATTTTTATCACCTAAACACCAAAAATGTCCATGCAAACACGGTGGCTATAATTTTTCCAATAAGTTTTGTTAGTTCTGTTATTTATTTATCAAAAAATACATTTGAACCAATAAGTTTGGCAAGTATTGTTCTTGGTTCGGTCGCCGGTGGAGTTATTGGTGCGATACTACTAAAAAAAATAAAATCTAATATCGTTTCATGGTTGTTTGTTATTATTTTATATACTGCTGGCGTGAAGATGCTTTTAACATGAAACAAGGAAGAAATAAATGGTTTTTGCTTATATTTTGATTGGTGTTTTGTCTGGAATTTTAGGAGGAATGGGGCTTGGCGGTGGAACAATACTAATTCCATTATTGACGATAGTGATGGGTTTTAATCAGCAACTTGCACAAGGAATAAACTTAATATCTTTTTGTTTAATGTCCGTTTTTGCAATTATAATTCATGTAAGGAATAGATACATAAATTTAAAAATTGTACTATTTTTTAGCATTTTTGCAATTATTTTTGCAATTTTAGGGTCATTATTGGCCAATTTTATAGGTTCTGTTGTTTTAAAACGAGTTTTTGGAGCATTACTTATTTTAATTTCTTTATTAACCACGATTCAAGAATTAAAAGAACACTACAAAGATTAGAGAAACAAAATTTTTAAAACACAACAAATAATTAGACAAGTGTTTAATAAGATGTTATATTAAGTATGTATTGTAATAGCTGATAAGTATTGATAAATGCAACAAAGGGGTATTCATGGCAAAACAAAAAAAAGAAAAAGCTAGATTTGCCAAAGTGTTATCTATTATAGCCGATATTTTGTTTATACCAATAATAGTATTGGCGCTTATTTGTATTGTTGCCACATTTACGGCAAAAGCAAATAACAGGGTTCCCTCTATTTTTGGTAAATCAATAGTCACGGTTCAATCTGGCAGTATGGAAAAAGAATATTATAAAAATGATGTGCTTGTAATCGAAAGCGTTGAAAATATGGAGAGTATTGCTGTCGGTGATGATATAGCCTTTTATGCACCACAAAAAACACATTGGGTGGATGATAATGGCAATTCTTTGGTAATAATTCACAGGGTTTTAAGAATTGTTTATCCTCTTGATGAAGAAGGGCACAAACACAGATTTTTTATGTGTGCAGGAATAAATGGCTTGTCTATGGATGTTGCCAATTTTGAAATAGTGGCAGACGGTCAGCAAGGCGACTATTATTTACAAGAAGGCACCAATTCTTGTGCTTTGGCTGTGACACCGGCGCAAAAACAAGTGGCAAAATATGTACGAAAACTTGTTAACATAAGAACCGTATCAAACGATGAAGAATTAAACAATACAGAAGTTGAATCCGCAAATAGTCAGGAAGTACAATACATATGTGCAGATGACGATTTGGCAATTGAGGGGAATTACAACTATGTTGTTGGTAAGTTTTCTCATAAGGTTGTACCATTTTTGGGGGCTCTTATCAATTTTAGCGCAACTCGTGAAGGAATAATATTTTTCGTTTTAGTTCCAACTTTAATTTTAATTGCACTTATAGTAATAAGTATGTCAAAAGAGTACAAGCGGGCAAAGGAAGCAGATTCTGAGGAAAATATAACAATTCAACAGAATATGGAATATATTAAAACCGCAAATGCTATAAGTGAGGCTGATAGAACTCGGGAAGAAGCGGAAAATAATAAAGAAGAAACGGCCATTACAGATGATGAAAGGGCAAAAAAAGAAGTACAAGACGAGTTGGCTCTTGGTATGGCAACAGGTAGCGTT
Organism: Clostridia bacterium; assembly: GCA_017650795.1. Taxonomy (GTDB): domain Bacteria; phylum Bacillota; class Clostridia; order Christensenellales; family UBA1242; genus HGM11367. The sequence goes on from JAGCEE010000310.1 coordinate 2,976, forward strand.
GCTTCTGATTTACCAAATGAAGAAGGCGAATTGCCTAAAAAGAAAATTCCTACAAAAAAATCAAAACCAATAACAGAGGCAAATGATGGTACAAAAAATGCAATTGCAGAGCAAGCTGCTGGTGCGGTCCCATTAAAGAGGACAAAGCCAAAAAGGACTCCTCTGGATAATGAAAACCAAGAAGCACAACATTCTTTGCCAAAAAAGATACCTGTTAAAAAGGTAAAAGAGGATAATAAAACAAAGATTAAAAAAATTCCAAGAAACAGGGCATAGGCGTGGAAAATGTCAATAGATAATAAAAATAACACAGATAAAAAATAAGAATAAAAAAACGAGCAATATATATGTTGCTTGTTTTTTATTGTCTAAATAAATGGCAATGCTTTAGAACATTGATTTTATATAAATAATATCTGACTATATTTGACAACATAATAAAACGTGGTGATATTTGTAAAAAATAATTGACATTTGTACAAATATGTATTATTGTAAAATAAGTTGCTACAAAAATGATATATAGGAGGCAATATGTTAGATAATAAACTTAGTGGTTGTGTTAGGAGTTATTTAATGGACATTGGATTAGATTTTAGTAATTATGGTAGTATTTTTATTAAGGAAGGCATTATGTATATGTTAGAAAAAGCCGATATAGTATATTCAAAGCAAATATATGAAAAACTATCTTTGGAGTATAATAAAGAAATAGACACTATAAAAAAGGGAATAAGGTCTAGCATAAACAATGCTTTGCTTAGGGGTTTGCTAAAATATGAAGGCAATACCTTAGAAAAAATATCAACAAGAAAGGCACTTGTTATGCTTTATGAAGGATTTATTAAAAAATACGGGTATGTGTATGGATATTAACATTTGCAAGTTTGTTTTTATATTTTAATTAAAAAAAAGATGCTTAATATTAAAGCATCTTTTTTGATTTTGGCATTTAAAAAATATTTATTCAAATAAAGCCATTATCTAGAAATATATAACTTAACGGTTTTATCGTTGTATTCAAATGTGTCGTCAAACTCGCCATTTGTTCCAACTGTTAGATCTTTTGCAAGACAATCTTTTAATATTGTGTCTTTGTTATTTACTATTGTTTGGGTTAAATCTGCATCTCCATCAACTGCGATTATTATTCTATCGGTCACTTCATAGCCACTAGATTTTCTTAGGTTTTGAACCTTAGAAACAAATTCTCTAACAGTTCCTTCCTCTATTAGTTCTTGTGTAAGGTGAGTATCCAACACAACTGCCATGCTGTCCTCGGTTGCAGATGTGTATTCGCCTGTTTGCTCAACCGAAACAAGTATATCGTCTTCACTTAATTCAATGTCTGTTCCATTTAATGCAAATTTATAAACATTTCCGCCCTTAACAGATTCAACTATTTCATTCGCATTGCAGGTTGCGAAATAGTTTCTTATTGCGCCAAGGAGTGCTCCATATTTTGGTCCAAGTGTTTTAAGTTGAGGCTTTATAGAGTATTTTACAAACTTTGACAAGTTTTCGTTTTCGATTACTTCCTTAACATTTAGTTCTTCTTTTATTTGAGCAACCAAATAGTAAGATAAATCAAATTTTCCACTTGCATCTGTTATATATAGTTTAGAAAGCGGTTGTCTTATTTTTATATTAGATAAATTTCTTGCACTTCTTCCAAGTTCTGTAAACTTGTAGCATAGTTCCATGTCGGTATTTAATTTTTCATCTATATATTCTTTATTTGCTCTTGGATAATCTGCCAAGTGTACACTTCTTGGAGCATCTTCAAAAAAGTTTACAACCAAGTTTTGATAAATGCTTTCCGAAATAAATGGAGTAAATGGGGCGGTTAGTTTGCTTAAACCAACCAAAACTGTCCAAAGTGTTTCGTAGGCACTTATTTTATCATCGGTCATTCCGCCAGCCCAAAATCTTTTTCGGCATCTTCTAACATACCAGTTGCTTAGCTCGTCAACAAAATCTTGAATCTTTCTTGCAGGTTCGGTGCATTTATATTCGTCTACATCTTTTGTGACATCTAAAACAAGCATATTAAATTTAGATAGCACCCATTTATCCATACAGGAGAGTTTGCAATCTTTTAGGATGTATTCTTTTGGATTAAATTTATCTATATCGGCATAAAGCACGAAGAAAGCGTATGTGTTCCAAAGAGTTCCAAAATAGTTTTTGATTGTTTCTGATGCAGTTTTTACTGTCATTGGCTGGTTAAACCATGGTTGAGTGGTTGTATAGAATGACCATCTAACAGCATCTGCGCCAACATTGCCGATTATTTCCATTGGTGGCCTATAATTTTGTAGGCTCTTAGAAAGTTTTATTCCGTTTTCGTCCACAACCATTCCATTTACTATAACATTTTTAAATGGCGATTTGCCAAAAAGGGCTGTGCCAAGTACAAGTTGAGTATAAAACCAACCACGACATTGGTCTGCGCCCTCTGCAATAAAGTCAGCAGGGAATCTTCGCTCAAATTCTTTTTTGTTTTCAAAAGGGTAGTGGAATTGTGCAAATGGCATACTTCCGCTATCGTACCAACAGTCTATAACATAAGGCTCACGTTTCATTGGCTTGCCACACTTTGGGCAGTAAAGTACAACATTGTCTACATAAGGCTTGTGTAATTCTATATCGCTATCTAGTTTTCCAAGAGTTCTTAATTCTTCTCTGCTTCCAACTACGTGTGTATGGCCACATTCACATGTCCAAACGGGTAGTGGAGTACCCCAATATCTATCTCTTGATATATTCCAATCTATAACATTTTCTAGCCAATTTCCCATTCTGCCATCTTTTATGGTGTCTGGGTGCCAGTTTACGCTTTGATTGTTTTTTATTAACTCATCTTTAAATGCGGTTGTTTTTACAAACCAACCCTCTCTTGCATAATACATAAGTGGCGATTTACATCTCCAACAATGAGGGTATTCATGTTTGTGTTTTGCAGACTTAAATATTTTGCCTGCTTTCATAAGGTCAACAGCAACTTGTTCGTTTACATCAAATACATTTTTGCCGGCATATTCTTTAAGCTCTGGTTTAAATATTCCATCAGCGCCAGCCATTGCGACAAAAGGTAAGTTGTATTTTGTACCAACATTTGCATCATCGGCGCCGTAGGCTGGGGCAATATGAACAATTCCTGTACCATCTGTTAGAGTGACATAGTTATCGCATGTCACAAAATATGCTTTTTGTTTGTCTTCTTCTTTTATGCAGTCAAACAGCGGAACGTACTTTTTATATTCCAAATCCTTACCCTTATAGGTTTCAAGCACACTATATTCATCTTCCTTAAAGAATGACACAACAAGAGCTTTTGCCAAAATGTACTTTTCGGCACCTGCTTGTATTTTAACATACTCTTCATCTGGGTTTACACAAAGAGCAACATTTGAAGGGAGTGTCCATGGGGTGGTTGTCCATGCCAAAAAGTATAAATTGTCTTCATCGGCACTTTTAAATTTTGCAACAACCGTTAAGTCGTTTCTTTCTTTATAACCTTGTGCAACCTCATGGCTAGATAGGGCTGTTCCACAACTTGGGCAACAAGGAAGAACCTTGTATCCTTTATATAAAAGGCCTTTTTTGTTTAATTCACTAAGAGACCACCAAACACTTTCAATATACTCGTCTTTGTATGTGATATAACAATCATCTTCCATATTAACAAAGTAGCCAACCCTGTCCGAAAAGGTTTTCCAAAGGTCAACATATTTCCAAACATCTTTTTTGCAGGCATCAACAAATTTTTCTACGCCATATTCTTCAATTTGTTTTTTGCCAGATATACCAATTTCTTTTTCTACCGAAATTTCAACAGGTAGTCCATGTGTGTCCCAGCCACCCTTTCTTGGAACCTCATAACCTTGCATTAAATGATAACGATTAAATAAATCTTTTAGGGTTCTTGTAAGCACATGCCCAGCATGAGGCTGACCATTTGCCGTTGGGGGACCTTCATAAAAAGAAAAAAGTTTTTTGCCCTTGTTATGAGATAGGCACTTTTCTTTTATGTTGTTTTCTTGCCAAAACTTTAACACTTCTTCTTCGTTTTTGGCCAAATTTAATTCACCAACTTTTTTGTACATAAAATTCTCCTTTTATCAAAAAAACTCCTAGCAAAAACAAGACTCATTGCTAAGAGTTTAACCACTTGTTTATGCCTTGTGGGCAAACACCCACTACTTCTATTACGGGAAGTCCCGTGAAGGCTTACTAAATTTCTGCCTTCCTGCTCCAAAAGTGATAATTTTTTGATTTACACAATGCCTTGCACCAACCGGCATCTCTCTTAGTCAAAGCGTTTGTTTTATTGACTTTTATGTGTACCTTCAAAAAACCGTGTCTTTTGTTGTAGCGCATTTATACGCAAAGTATATTATTATAATTTTCTTTTGTCAAGTATAAAAAAGTAAAATATTAAATTAAAGGGGAATAGTAAAGATATTAAAAATAAAAATAATCAATTCTAAATAAAAGTCTTGTAATTATTTAAATATAATGTATAATACTACTACAATGAAATATACGAGGATATGTACAAATAATTCTTTTTTAAAGAATAATTCTAATCAAGCTTTAATTAAAGTTGCAAAAACTACTTATGTATTTAGGCGTGCAAAGTTATGTGATAATAGCTGCGTAAAATATTTGCCTAATTTGTTTAGTTGTGTTTGTAATTTAGATAATAAAAAACTAGAAATGATTGCTAAAAGTATATTAAAAAAATATAGAATAGCATTTAGGGAGTTGGCAAAATGATA
>JAGCEE010000033.1 GCA_017650795.1 Clostridia bacterium
ATTCTTAAAACTTATCACAATAAGCCTTTTATTATGGTTTGTACACCATTGAAAATGACTCAAGGATTGTGTTTTGAATTATACAAACAAGGTAAAATAAGATATGGTTACACTACTTTGAACAAGTTTTATAGACCAGACGGTGATACAAAGAATGTTCAATGTGCTTGGTACACCAATTTGCCAGTAAACAAGTCCTACAAGAAACTTAATATTGTTCCTTATGATGAAGAGCAATTCCCTAAATTTGACAATGAAAATATTATTTCAGTCAAATCACAAAAATTCATTCCTGATACCGATGAAAAAATTGGTTTGCCTGTAAGTATAATTATAAATGTTGACCCAAACAATTTACCATTTGAAATACTAGGTATTAGACACGATTTGAAGTTGAATGGTAAGAACATATTTGATAGATTGATAGTGAAGTTAAAATGAAAGAGAAAATAAAAACAATATCCATTATAGTATTAGCAATCACAGTGGTTGTTTTAAGCATTGTCTGCATTAATTTAAACACCAAGTATGATACTAATACCCATTCATTGAATACAAAGGCTGATAGCCTATGTACGGTCATAGAAGCCCAAGGGTTACAATATGATTCCCTAAAGGCTGTAAGTGATTCTTTGTATCAATATGAATTAAATAAGTCTGATAGTCTTTGGCAACTATTACAAACCAAGCAAACTACGAATAAGACCAAGATTACATACATCTACAAGGATTCTACCATTGTAAAAGAAGCTGAAAACACTGAAATAGCTACAACAGTTGAAACAAAGTACATTGATAGGATTGTGGAAAAAGAAGTAATCAAGACTGTCCACGATACAGTAATGGTTACTAAACACGATACAACTTATAATGAAAATACCACACAAACTAACAAAGAAACAAATGAAAATACAAAAGAAGTTGTGGTCAAAGATGAATTTTTCAATATTTACTTGAATGCAGATGTTAAAGGAACTTTACAAAAAGATATTGTTCCCGAAGCTGATGTAGGTGTGATTATCAAAGAAAAGTTCTATGGTCAAATTGGCATAGATTACGATAAAGGTAAAGTTAATCCTAATGCCAAGATTGGTGTAAGATTTAAATTATGTTAAAAAATAAACCCCTGGACCAACAATCCAGGGGTTTTGAGGTAACAACAACATTCTTTATTTGGAAAGCAATTTCCAAGGCTTGTCTTCAAAGAAAGGAAGTTCTTCAGCCATTCTCTTAGCATTTCCACGGGCTGCCCATCCATCGTGAGGACCAGCCCAATCATTCATATCCTTGACTTTCTGATACTTGATGGGGGTGCAGGTTTCTTCATCATAGTCTTCCTCATCAATACCATTCATTTGTGCCTTTTCACGGGCACGGCGCTGTTGCTTGGTATTGTGCTTCCATTTTCTCATACCATTCAAGCCAACACAACACCAAGGCAATTTAGCATTTTTACGATAGCTTCTAGACATAATTTTATACCTTTTTCTTTTCATTTAATTTTTTCTGAATATCTTCAATTTGGCGTTTTGTAATTTCAAGAGTCTTAGTCTTCAAATTCAAAATCATTTCTGGTGCACTAAATTTCTTTTCGCTCATATTTATAACTCCTTTTTTAAATTAAACATCAAGTTGGGGTGCGATTTCCGGGTTGTGGAAGTTGTTACGATAGGCTTCAAATTCCTTCTTGAAAGTGGTAACAAATTCCTTGACTTTTTCCACATTGTTGATGTACTGTTCTATTCCTCCATTAAAGCTCATAGAACTTTTTGGAAGTGCATAGTAAGCCTCCATACAGGAATTGTACAAGTTCATGTAGCGTTCCACCTTGAGTTCTTCATTCTTGTTACAAGTCAATATTTTAAAACCCGTCATAAAATCACAATGGGTAATTTCCTTGTTAAGTTCTGCACACTGGTTAATCACCGGGGCAAGTTCACCATTGAGAAGTTCCATACAAATCTTGTGTTCTTTTTCGTTAATTGCGAGTCCTACAAATTCAAACATGTGTTACCTCTTTTGCTTGTTGTTTTTGTTGTTTACGATGTAAATGTAACTAATTTAAACTTATTTGTCAATAGGTAAACTTAATTTTTGTTGTAAAGTTTTGTTTACAATTTGTACACCGCTTTATAAAGATTATATGCATCTTGGAAAATAGTAGCTGTATCAA
>JAGCEE010000311.1 GCA_017650795.1 Clostridia bacterium
CTTGGGTAGAAAGAAACTTCTTGTCAGCAAATGCACTTGACGAAATTAAAAACTTGAGTGCTAAATGGGATGCAGCTTCAGACGAAGTTACTTCTCATTCTGCTAACTGGAATAGTGTTTACGAAACAGTTCAAACCAATAGCGGTGATTGGGAAGAAATCACTAAGGTTAAAACATTCAAAACTATCGGCGGAATTGAAGCAGAAACAAGTGCTGATTCATTAGAATTTTCTGCTGGTGAAAACATTAAGATTGGTATTACAGAAGATAAAAAGATTTATATTTCTTCACACGATACAACTTATGACGAAAACGATTTTATTAGTGCTTCTCATTTAGACAACATTGTAAGTGTAAGTGCTAATGTAACAAGTAACTCTGCTGATTGGACATCCGCAGCTAGAGCATTAGAAGCTAGTGCTGATAAATGGAACACAACACACGAACAATTCAATACAAGTTCTGTAAAATGGAATGAACTTTATGACGAATACCAAGTTAGTTCTAAATTATGGAATGATACCACAGATGTTGTAAACACATTTAGTGCCATTTGGAATGAAGTTTCAGCTAAAGCAAATTCTGCCGATTTGGAAGAATTGAGTGGAAAGGTTGAAACACTCAGTGGTGAATTAGAAACAGCTAGTTCTTTCATTGAAGACCAAATTGATTATTTGTCTGCTGCTATTGACGATAACAGTGATGATATTGATTATCTAAGTGGTGCTATTGAAGATAAACTAGATAAAGATGATTTTGATACTTGGTCTGCTGATGCTGATGTAACTCCATATTCTGCTGGTAAAGGTCTAGCATTAAACGGACACGAATTTTATGTCAGTGCCGATTATGCTATGAGTGCTGATGTTTATAACAAAGACGAAGTTGACGAAAAGATTGCTAATTTCGGTGGTTATACTACAGCTAATGCCGACGCATCAGGTTATCCTTCCGTAGTAGACCCATCAAATAAATTAATTTATTTGGTTAAGATGAGTAATTTGCCTGCAAGCAGTGATAACTATAAAGAATGGATTTATTCTATTGATACTTCTGTTGAACCCGCAACAGGTAAATGGGAATGTGTAGGCGAAACCACACTTGATTTAACTCCTTATTTGACAAAAGACGAAGCAGCCCACACATATCAGCCAAGTGGTTATTATGTAACTTCTAGTACAAACGAAATAAGTGCTGTAGATGAATACTATGGTTTGATTAACGATGGCTCTGATAATGTTCAATGGGCAAAAATTCCAGTTAGAGATACAACATACACTGCAGGTAAGAACATTGTCATTTCAGGTGTTAATAATGAAATCAGTGTTAGTGGTTTACACAATACAATAGTTTCTTCACAAAATGGAAGTATTGCTATTTCTTCTATCCCAGATGCTAATGGAAATATCACTTATAATTTGAGTGTTCAAACTGTTCCTGATATTTCCGGCACAAATGGTGTTAGTGCTTACTATGACGAAGGAGAAGACCAATATGTTGTTGGTTTGGATGATTATAACGATATAGGTTTCGCAAAGTATAGTAGTTCAGCCAATGTTTATACTGCTAGTGCTGTAGTAGATGGTTACACAGAAGATTTGAATGTAAATCCAACAAAGATAACTTTTTATGATGACCAGATATTGTTAAAG
>JAGCEE010000312.1 GCA_017650795.1 Clostridia bacterium
AATATATATAATTATTTGATTTTACTTTAAACACTATGCCAGCAAAACATAAATAAATTCTTAATATAAATAAAATACATTAAAAATACTTAATATTATTCGCTATATTCAAAACTAATATCTTTTATTATTACCGTATCGCCGTCTATAAGACCTGCTTCTTTTAGTTTATCTATAATTCCGTGTTTCTTTAACGCATTTTGAAAATATGCATTACTGCGCTCGTCGCTTAACACGACGCCACGAATAAGATTGTCTATAAACCCACCGACCACTTCGTATGTTGAGTCGTTTATTTTTATTATTTCTAGCGAAGTTTTGTCTTTTTTGTCAAAGTCATGCATCTCAATATCGGTTGCTGCTTTTTTAGGCGTTTTTGCAAGCAGAGTTATTATTTCATCTAAAAGAGCATCTATACCTTTATTTATTATTGAAGAAATAACCAAAGGTTTTTTGCCTGTATCTTTTTCAAATTTGTTTAGTCTTGTTTTTAATTCATCATCTGTAAGCAAGTCGGCTTTGGTTGCAACAATAATTTGTGGAACACTTGCCACATCGGCACTATATTTTTTTAATTCGTTGTTTATTTGGTTGTAATTGCAAGCGGCATCTCTGCCATCGCTTTCCGATATATCTATCATATGCACGATTACTCGCACCCTTTCGATATGTCTTAAAAATGTATGTCCAAGTCCTGCTCCCTCGCTTGCACCCTCTATTAGTCCAGGAATATCAGCCAAAACAAAACTAACTCCCTTGTGTGAAACAACGCCCAAATTTGGATAAAGTGTTGTAAATGGATAATTTGCAATTTTTGGATTTGCATTAGACACCACCGAAAGCAGTGTGCTTTTCCCAACATTTGGAAAACCAACCAAGCCAACATCTGCTATTGTCTTTAATTCTAACAATACTTTTTTTACTGGCGTTTTTTCACCTGTTTGGCTAAAATGTGGCGCTTGTCTTGTTGGTGATTTATAGTAATTGTTTCCTCTGCCACCAAAGCCACCAGAGAGCGCCGTGAATCTTTGCTTATGCTCGGTTAAATCGGCAATCACCATGCCAGATTCGGCATCTTTAATAACCGTGCCACATGGTACTTCTATAACAACCGACTCTCCATCGTGCCCCTTTTTTAATTGTTTATCTCCCGGTTCGCCGTTGCCTGCAAAAAACTTTTTTTTGTAGGTAAAACCATATAGTGTGTTAAGCCCCTCGTTTGCTTCAAAGATAACATCGCCACCCTTTCCGCCGTCACCACCATCTGGTCCGCCGTTCATGGTTAATTTGCTCCTAAAAAATGATGTGTGACCATTGCCACCATCACCAGCTTTTATTGTAATTGTCACTCTGTCTAAAAACATAATAACCTCTTTTTATTAGCCTTTTGTTTAGTGTTTTGTTTTATAGTATTTGCATTCGTCTTTTATATCACACTCCATGCAATTTGGCTTAATTGCCTTGCAATGATATCTTCCAAAAAGCACCATTCTGTAATGCAATTTATCTAACCCCGTTTTAAACCTTTTTGTTAATTCTCTTTCGCATACATCTGGGTTGTCGGTTTTTGCAAAACCAAGACGATTAGACACCCTTAAAACATGAGTGTCTACCGCACAACGATTTTCTCCATACGCCACAGCGCACACAACATTTGCTGTTTTTCTGCCCACACCAGCAAGTGTGATTAAATCGTCAAAATTCCTTGGAACTTCGCCATCATATTTTTCCAAAATTCCTTTGGCACAAGCAATAATATTTTTTGCCTTGTTATGATAAAATCCGCACGACTTAATTTTTTGCTCTAAAACATCTTGTGGTATTTGTGCAAAATCTTTGGGCGAAGAATATTTTTTAAATAATGTATCCGTCACCATATTTACACGTTTGTCTGTGCATTGTGCAGATAAAATAACAGCAATAAGAAGTTGAAAGGTGCTTTTAAACTTTAATTCGCACACTGCATCTGGAAACTTGTTTGTTAAATAATCGACAAAAGCATTTGGTTTTATCATATGCAGAATTATACCAATTAAGCTGTTTAATGTCAAATATTGAGACATTTGAATTTGTTTTAAGCACTAAAAAGGCAACCTTATGTTGCCATCTTTGTTTTTTGTTTGTGCTCTAAACATTATAATTTAATAAAACCTCACAATGCCGGCTGTGTGCTTATTCTGCAAATAGTTTTGCGATATAGTAGTTTTCTATATCTATTTGCTTTTTTAAATACAAATCTAAATCTTGTTTAAACTCGTCAAGTTTTGCATTTGTTGAAAGGTAATTATCATTTGCAAAATACTTATCATAAGTTGTTGTGTAAAAGTTTTGATTTATAGCCATGCTTTGATTTACAAATACACTATTTTTATTGGCAAAAGCGCTAACACCATTTGTTAAAAATTCGTTAAATGCAAGACCATACAAATCACATATGGTTGAATACAAATCAACAGCGCTTGCAACTTTTTTTAATTCTGCACTATGTAATTTTTTATTGTAAATTCCAAAAGGTATTTTGTATTGTTCTTTTTCTATTTGTTTATTCTTAAATCCATTTAATTGCAAAATATTATTCCCACCAAAGCCACCAACCAAAACAACAGTTGTGTTGTTCCAAAGGCTTACTCCGTTTTTATCGACATGAGTTTTTAAATAAATTAAGATTGTTCCAATGGCATCATCTATATCTATTGCCCTACTTTTGTATTCTTTTAAAATATTGTATTCATTGGTTTTATCATCCGGACATAAAAATTTTAAATTATTGCTATTTACGTAATGTGAATATTTTAAATAATTATCTTCAAAAATATCGTAATTCGCTTTATTTGCAATATTTTCAGACAATTTATCTGCAATATTTTTTATTGAATAATATGTAAAAAATTTAGAATTTTGTGATGTTATTTTTTGAATATTTGTTTGTACAAATTCTTTTTCGCCAATATTTTCTTGGGCAAAATACGAATTTTTAAAGCCAATATTTTTATAATAATTATTATCTGTTTTTTTGCTGTTTTGTAGATAATTTATAGCGCCATAATCATCTGCTAAAAACAAACTTGCAAGCGCATCATTATTTTTTTTATTGTTGTCAAAAATATCTTTTGCGTTGCTATTTTTAAGCTTTGCTCCCAAAAGAATTGCTTCTTCATTTTGACTATCGCCATAAAAACTTTCTATTGTTATTGCGTCGCCGTAAATAAATTCATATATATTTGGCGTGTTATATGGGTCTATGGCAACCGGACTAAATCCTTCAAGCGAAATAATTAAAAGATTATCTTTGTTTAATTTGCCATAAACAACTTCTGTGCCAAGCCTTGAATTTTGATAAGCAAAATTTGTGCCTGCATTATACTTGTTGGTTAAATCTGTTCTTGTGTCTTCATCAACATTTCTGCTATTAAATAACACATTTCCAAAATAACAAAGTCCGCCAAATCTTTTATAACTAGCGAGGCTATTAAAACTATCTGCATAAAGATAATTATTGCTCTCCATTATGTACTCATATTTTAAATTAAAGTAAGCATGCGAAGAAAAGGTTGTTGCGCCAACGCCTGCAATTTCAATAGTGAGTAGTAAAACAATAAGTGCAGTGATTGATGTTTTGTTTTTTTGTACTTTATATCTTGGCATAAACAATGTGCCAAACACCAAAACTGCAAGGTAAATAATAAGTATAATAACATTTAAAATGAGTGCACCACCATCAAGAAAAAAATCAATTCCGTTTTTTAAATTAAGCAAATTGCCGGTAGAAAAATAGCACCCCGCATTTAATATGTTTAAAAATGTCATTACTGTTATTATTAGTGATGATATGGTAATTTTGGCGATTTTTGTTGGCACAATAAAAATTGCACCTGCAAGCATAATTATTATTCCAAAGCCAATGCCAAAGCTTGTTGGAATTATGCCAAGGTTAAGATAGCACATTCCGGCAATTTCCAATATTATAGCAAATGCAAAAAATATAATACCATATATATAATTGTTTTTGTATGCCTTATCTTTTGGTTTAATCACTTTTGCCCTTTTAGGCTTGTTTGCTTTTTCTTTTAGCTTGCGATTTTGTGTTTCTTCTTCTTTTTTTAGATCTTCTAAAATAGTTGCTTGTTTTTTTTCAACTTCGCCCTGTAGCAATGCATCTTCACCACTATCCCGTTCCACTTTTTGTATCTCATCAAGCAAATCTTTGCCTTCTTTTTTTGCATCATTTTTTAATTCTTCTATTGGCCCATCTATCTTTTTATCGCCCTCGGCAGAAGAACCACTTTCAATGTTTAAATCAACAAAAGCATCTAATATTTGGTCATTTAATTTTGGTTTTTCCATATCGCCCCTCACGTTTATAACAAAATATACTATTTATCCTAATTAAACATTAACATTTTTCCCATAAAAATCCAAATAAAATTTTTAGATGCAAAAATCAAATACCCATTAAAGCCGAGCATCGTCTGTAAACAAAAAAAATAATTGACAACATCTAATTTTATGTGCTACTATGTTGCTGTTGCTTGGCTAGTTGTTTAAGATTTAATAATATTTATTTGGAGAATACCCAAGAGGTCGAAGGCACTGCGCAATTTATTGCTTCGTGGCTTTGGGCTAAAAACGATACCACTGGATCGTTTTATTAACGCCGTCGCCCCCTGCTGCTTAGCAGTGGAGCCCCACCACTTTGTTAAATCTCAAAAGCAACAAACAAATATCAATATGGAGAAATACCCAAGAGGTCGAAGGGGCTCCCCTGCTAAGGGAGTAGGCTTGTAAAAGGGCGCGAGGGTTCAAATCCCTCTTTCTCCGCCAAGAGAAAATTGTACGAACACCAAGTTCGTGCAATTTTTCTTTTTGTGTGAAGTTTTTGTATAACTCTTTGTTAAAATTGTCATAATTTTACAAGGAGGTTTTTAATGAATCCATTTAAAGTTGAAACAAAAGATATTAATGATTGCTTTTTAAGTTTGGAAAAAGCTTATCCAAAGGCATACGACAAGAAAAAAACTGGGCCATATACAAAATGCAGGGTTATTTTGATGAATGGCACAGAATACGAATCGGTTTGGTTTATGCATCAATTTGCTAGGCATTGTAATAACGACGAAATTAAACAATATTTGGCTTTAGTTAGAGCACAAGAGCAACAGCAGCAAAAAATGCTTGCCTGTTTAAAACCGGTTAACGAAAGCATTTTAGAAACAACATTAGCATACGAACAACTTGCAATAGATTTAACAGCAACTCTAGCACAAAACGAAAAGGATGAAGAAAATAAAAAGGCCTTAAATTTTGCCCTATTAGAAGATTTTGATCACCTTTATAGATTTTCTAATTTAATGATGTTGGATTGCAAAGATGCAGAGCCAGACTTTTTGGTTGGAAAACAAACAGAAATAATGCCAGCAAGGCCAACAATTGCTCACCATAGATATCCTATAGATAACTTAAAAAAGCCAATGAACGCTAAAAAAAGTAATTTATATACAAAACTTGTTGCAGGAATTATAACTGCAGCAGAACAACAAACAATGAATTATTATATGAACATTTCTCAGTGGTATAAAAACGATTTAGGTAGAAAACTATATGCGGAAATTGCTCTTGTTGAAGAGGAGCACGTTAGCCAGTACGAAAGTTTAAAGGACCCAACTTGTTCGTGGCTTGAAATGTGGGTTTTACACGAATATACTGAGGCATATTTGTATTTTAGCGCTATGCAGGAAGAAAATGATAAAAACATTAAAGAAATATTTCAAAATAATTTTGAAATGGAATGTGCTCACTTAAAAATTGCCTGTAAACTTTTAGAAAAATACGAAGGTAAAAAATATAATTCTGTAATTGGGGATGGAGAATTTCCAACTTTGTTAAAATTAGGCACAAATAAACAGTATGTAAGAGATGTTCTAGAAAGAACTGTTTTACTTACAAACAATAGGCAAGACTATATAAATGTATTAGAATTAGATGCAAATGCAGACTTTTTTTCTTATCAGAGCAGATTTATTAACGAAGAAACAACTCCAAGTCATGTAGTAATTGAAAAAGCAATTAAAAAATTGGGGCAGGATTACAGATATGAGGATAAACAAAACCCGATTAAAGAATTAAGAAATAGAAAAGTAGATAATGTTAAATTAGGAAGATTTAAAAATTAATAATAAAAAATCACCTTTAATGAAGGTGATTTTTTTTACACACTATTTATTTTTTATTTTAAGTCCATCTTTAAATGCGTTGCCTACTTTTTCTCCAGGTTCGATGTAAGTATTGCCAATTGGATCAAAAGTAATAAGATGAAGTTTTTTAGGATCTACTTTTCCATTTTCATTTAATACTTTTTCACCTGCATTAACATTAACAATTTGGCCTATTATGTTTCTTTCTTCTCCGCCAAAAGTGAATTGTACGAACACCATGTTCGTGCATTTTTTATTAAATAGTTGCGGCAAAACATTAAAATATGATATAATATAAGCGGAGATGAATTTATGAATTTTAATATTAAAAGAGTTAAAATATTTGTTACTACACCAAAAGAAAATTTAATAGAAATAAGAGATGCTGTATGCAGGGCAGGGGCAGGAATAATTGGTGAATATAGTTATTGTACATTTAACATGAATGGTGTTGGAACGTTTATTCCAAACTCAAAAGCAAATCCATACATTGGTAAAGCGAACGAACTTGAATTTGTTGATGAATATAAGCTAGAGTTTGTGTGTGAAATTGAAAAGGTAAAAAATGTGATTTCTGTGTTAAGAAAAGCACATCCATATGAAGAACCCGCAATTGACATAATCCCTTTGCTAGACGAGTGTGATTTTTAGATGTAAATCTATTAGTTAAATTTTAAATCAATTCTCACCCACCCAGCACCAACATATATTCTAGGGTTAGGATTGGATAGCACTGGCTCCGCCATATTTAACTGATAAGACACTCTTATCAGTTGTTTTTATGTTAAAGAATAAATAAATTATATTTTGAGTATTGCAAATCGCCTTATACTGTGTTATAATGCGATTCACATAATAAGTCACAGGAGAAATGTATGAGTATTTTAGCAAAAATATATGTTGATAATGATAAGTTATATTTAGAAAACTGCGGAGTCTATAAGGATAGAGAACTTTATCCCTTTGGACCAACACCAACTGGTGGTTTTAGGATCGGTCCTGTAGTGATTGGGGGGAATAATATAGCTATAAGTCAAGAAGCTATTAAAATGTTTACTGATATTGTTTATAACGCTGAGCATACTGGTGATGATGTAAGTTGTTTAAGTATTTTTTCAACAATTAATGGAGATATAGTAGTAAGTTGGCTTGGTGAAAACAAAACCGTTATAGATCCAAAGCATTTGGAAGATGTCTTTATCGGCTGTGGCGAGGGTTTTCCACAGCTTTCTTTACTTAATGAATTGCGAATTGTTGACAATGAAGTTTTAAAAAATCACAAGTTTAATTCCAATGATGACATAAAAACTTTAAACGCTTAATTGTTAATTTTATTTTTCAAATTTGGTATTAGTTAAAACTTTAGAAAGCATGGAAACTTTTCAAATCTAACAGCAAATGAAGTTTATGCTCACTTGCTTAACAATCAATAAAATTCGCAAAAGGAAGAACTTGAAATATAGTTCTTCTTTTTTTGTGTTAAGTATATACAAATAACTCAAAATATGTTATAATAAACACAATAAAAGATTATGAAGTTATAATAAAAAGGCCTAAACAAAGAATTAGCAAAAGCAAACCTAAAAATAAAATATATAACAGAAGGACAAGATATGGAATTTTTTTATTTAGATGATGAAAGTAAAAAAGTATTAAAAAAATTGGTTGATAGAAATGAAAGTTCTTATTTTCTTATAACAAATGAACTGTGTTCATTAGACATTATTCAAAACCTTGAATATAAAGGTTATATTCAAACAGGACCACAAGGAATACAATCGGATTTTAATGGTAATTTTTTTGCCGTAATTATGGTCACTCGTGATGGAAAATGCTACGATGAATTAAAAGAAAATTATGAAAAAATAAATGAACAAAACAATCAAACTTTCAATGGTCCAGTAACACAAATTGAAGGTGGAATTCACAACTCAACTGTTCAAATTGCAACAAACAATTCAAATATAGAAATCACTAACGAATTGGTTAATGAAATTTTGAAAGAAATATCTCAAAAAATTGAAACTTATGGATTGTCTGATAACAATAAACTCGAATTGAAAGATTTAATTGATGATGTAAAAGAAAAACAAGAGAAAAAACCAAATCTTGTAGTAAGAGCGCTGAAATCAATTTTGGGATTTGCAAAAGATGTTGGATGTAGTGTTTTAGCTTCTTACATTTCAATG
Source organism: Clostridia bacterium (assembly GCA_017650795.1). GTDB lineage: Bacteria > Bacillota > Clostridia > Christensenellales > UBA1242 > HGM11367. Next base: position 8,381 of record JAGCEE010000312.1, read on the forward strand.
AAATGCGGTTTTAACTCTTAATTAAATTGTCCAATGAGCATTTAGCAATATATCAAAGTAATTCTCACCCACCCTGCACCAACATATATTCTAGGGTTAGGATTGGATAACACCATCTCCGCCACATAAGCCCGATAAAAACACTCTTATTGGGCTTTTATGTTTTAAAAGGATATAATTATGAAAATAAAATTTGCTCAAAATCAAGATTTAAACAATGTAGCTGAACTTAGCAAAATGTTTGCTAGCGAAAATTGTTGCAATGGAATTGTGGCTGATCCTAAGGATTATTATTTGGACAAAGTGATTGCCATTGCCATAGATGATGACCAAATTGTTGGATATGCTTATGGGAATTTTGAAATGGCTAAAAAAAATAAAAGCTATGTTAATAAAGATGACAAAATATTTTATTTAGAAGAAATGTATGTTGTTCCTTCAAAAAGAAATTTACATTTAGGTGAAAAGCTGTTTAATTTTTTAGAATCTTATGCTAAAGAGCAAGGGGCAGTAGTTATGGAATTAAATGCTGTTTCTAAAAATTACTTAAAATTGTTAAATTTTTACATAAACAAATTGAATATGTCATTTTTAAGTGCATATTTATATAAAAAAATTTAGTGTTTTTATAAAGATTCGGGCTCTCCGCCAAAACAAAGAACTTGAAATATAGTTCTTTTTTTGTGTTAAATATTTACAAAAAAGTAAAATTTTGTTATAGTACTTAGTAATAGGTGAAAATATGTTTTATAGATATATAATTATCAAAGAAGGTCAAAAATCTGGACTCTTTCATCCAAAACAAAAATGGAATGTTAAAAAGGAAAATGGCTTATACGATGTCGTTAGAAAAAATTTTTCAGATTTACCATACACAAAAGAACATAAAATTAAAACCATAAGTTGGTTTAAACAAGCCGGAATAGAAAAGTTTCAAACAGGAATTAATGAGTTAAAACAATTTTATAATCAATATAACATCAAAGTTGTTTGTATTTGTAAAGAAAACATTGACAACATTATTGCTGAAGATGAATTCCAAGTTTGGTGCAAATACTAAAAACGTTATACAGTATAATATTAAATTACAATTTTAACCCACCCAGCCCCAACAAATATTTTAGGGTTAGGATTGGATAGCATTGTTGCCGCCAAGTGGAACCGCATTCTAATATGCGGTTCTTTTATTTCTGTTATAAAGGAGTTGCAGATATTGTGTTTACAACTTTAAATAAGTTGAACAAGAATAAAAGGATATGTTAATATACTATATTAAATGAATGAGAATACTTATTAATTTATTTAAAAAACAATATTGAAAAGGAGTGTATTATGACTGCAGATGAAATGTGGAAACAATCAAAATTAACTGGAAATTATGACTCTTGGGCATTTGGTGATAATGCAGATATGTTAGCCGAATTGGTTAAAAAAGGAATAAAAACTGCTACATGCTCTGCACTAATTCTTTACAGTCTAGAAAATTGTGAAATACCGCAAAAAAATAAATATAGTGTTATACTTGATTCGAATAACAATGCAATTTGTATAATAATCACAACAAAAGTTTATATTAAAAGTTTTAACAAAATTTCTCAAAGACATGCATATAAAGAAGGTGAAGGAAATCGTTCTTTAGAATACTGGAAAAATGTTCATAAAGAATTTTTTATAAATGAACTTAAAAATTATGATTTAAGTTTTAATGAAAAACTTGAATTGGTATGTGAGGAGTTTAAAGTCGTTTATAAATAGTATAAGTTTAAATACTTAAACTTTTACTTTAGATTGGAATCCATACCTCCCCGCCATTAGAGAATTGTACGCACCCTAACTATAAATTGGGATGCGTATTTTTCTTTTTACATGATTGTTTTGGAATTGTTGTACCATTAAGTTGGTGCGTATAAATATGCTAGCCTTCCGCCAAAGAACACCGCAAGGTGTTTTTTTTTGCTAAAGAAAATTGCGGAAGCAAAACACAAAGCGTGGGGTTTGAGCGGGCGCATTAAAAATGGCCGGGTGTGTAAAGACGACCAAAAATTAGTTCCAAATATTCAAAATATGTGTTGAAATTGATTGAATAATATGCTACACTAGTGGGGTTTTTTAAGGAGACATTATAGGAATGTTAGATTTATTTAGAAGAGATAAAAATGTCGCAACAAATTGTCAACAAAATGAAATTGCCACGATACTTGAAGAAGAAATTAAAGATTTTTTCCCAAAGACCGGCGTTTGGTATGACTGTTGTTTTAAGCGTCCAGAAGGTGTTGCAAGCATAAACATGCCTTGCCATTTAAGAGATAATTTATGGATGAGTAAACTTTTGCGTAATTACTTAATAAACAAAAAAGGGCTTAATATACCTCAACAAACAATTAAAGACTTTATAGATTCATCTGAAAGTTTCGCCGAATTAAGACATAACTATGAATTAGAAATCGTCAATTGGCAAATAAATTGGATTATGAATGGTGGCGAACATTGGTTAATGCCCAATGGACATGATGAAATTTCATTTAAGTTTAGCCAAGATGTTGATAAAATTGTCCGCGGTGGCGTTGTTAAAACATTAAAAGCTATTGGAATGAATGAACAAGTTATAGAAGAGGGTTTAGAAACAAATAACAGTTGGAGAGCTGTTTGTATGTCTAGAGGTTTTAGGAATAAATTTGAACCTGCTACGTATTTAGTTAAAAATGCAGAACCCGCAGATGATAGCCACAGAAAAAATTGGATAGCCGCTAGAGAATATATGTATTACCAAGAACATAAAAACTCTGTGGACAAATACGGAACACCAACCCCAGCCATGAAAATGACACAAGAAGAATATACAAAATTGTCCGTCGTCTTAAAAGCTCAAAATGCAAAAAGAAAAGCACTTTTAGAAAACT
>JAGCEE010000313.1 GCA_017650795.1 Clostridia bacterium
AGAGACGGAAATAGCTCTTATCATTCTTGATATTCATATAAATTATCTTGTTATCTTTAAGATATACCCAAGCTAAATCTAGCGGGTCTACACCATACTTTATACGAATAATGGTATCATAAACACCATAGCAAGCATTTACTGTAACTTCAACACCTATACTATTTATTCTTTTTAATATTTCTTCCATTAGTAAATTCCCGTAAACTTTTCTAACATTTCTTCTACGTCCATTCTGAACTTCAATGAACAACCCTTTGGCAAACTATTAAGGACATTGTTTTTCCAATATCTAAGATTATCAGATTCAGAACTTGCTTCCTTAATCTTTTCAATGGCATCTTGAATTATACAAGAAACTTCTGTATTAATTCCTTCCAATTCGTTTACGATTTCATCTTGTTCTTCACTTGTCATCATTTTTAAAGTCCTTATTGATTTCTTTCTTTTTGTTAATAATCATTCTTTGTTTATCGTATAATGTTAGTTCATTGGCATACTTGACCATTCTATTTACGAATCCTTCTAGCACTTCTGGAAAACAAAATTCATAGAAGATTCTAGGTGCACCAGAACCACCACTACTACCATTGTTGAAATAAACCCTATTCTTTAATAAAGATTCACCTTCCTTTGGCCAGCACCACCAACGATTAGCAATATACAAAGCACGGGAACCCAATACGAATGCTGGTGATTCAATCCAAGAAAAATCTTTTAAGTAAAAATTATTTCCTTTTCTTTTCAAGTTAGGGTTATTATTCAAGTAAAAGATAACGGTATTCTTATCAATACCTTTTTGTCCTTGACCTGTCAAAATACTATAATAAAAGGTATCTCTATCCATTAGTAAAATCCTTTTCTATATCCATTTTCTTGCTTTCAACAATACAGTCCTTTATAGCAAGTATAATGTTGTTAATGATTTCATATACCATCTTTTCAGGTAATATGTGATAGTTTATATGATATTCAGAACTCCAGTCTGTATTCCAAGTCTTACCATCAAAATCAATATTAATAGGATAAGTTATATACTTGTCCTTTACATCAATAATTGGTTCGGATTGAAGACCATAATTCTTGACGGGATTCTTAATCCTAAATTCACCTTTATGATAAGGCTCATACAAAAGACCTCCAGAATTAGTTCTTACATAATCCTGGATTTCTTTCTTTGTCAATTTATTACCCAAGTACATTCAAGTCCTCAATCTTCTTGTGCTTGCCGCAACATTGTTGTTCGGGACAAAATACAAGATTTGGGTTTCTATACTTATAGATTTCGCAAGTTGGTACAAAAAGATTTTCGGCAATCCAAGCCCATTCTTCATTTTTTTCAGCAAGTCTGTCCTTAATTTCAATAGACAAATCACGAATTTCTTTTAAGGCTCTTGTACACAATCTACGATTCATAAAGTTAATCAAGGCACGGAGGTTAATCTTCCATACCATCTTACTTTCCATTCCCAAAGGCAAAATGTTAGCTGCATCTTCTTTTGTAGCCTTTCTAGCCATAAGAGAATTGTAAGTTTTTTGTATCAATTCCATACCTTCTTCATAGATTGGCTTCAATTCTTCATTGTTTTCAATCTTTGGTGGAATGTAGTAACCAAATCCTTGTTCCTCAGAAACATATCTGGTTGATGATTGTAGCCTTGTCGGTGAACCACCTATATGAGTGTATAGCTCACGCAAACAACGA
>JAGCEE010000314.1 GCA_017650795.1 Clostridia bacterium
GAACTTTCTACCGTAAACATTTATAATTCTAAAAAAATTTATTACTTAGGAACAGACTTTACATAGAACTATAAAAAAGCATTGGTTTTATACACCGAAGAAGATGTCACATCTTACTTTGGGCTGGAAAGTGCCGATATAAATGTTGCAATGTCTGATGTCATAAAGCTATCTTTAAATGCTAAGGCTAGTTTAAAGAGTGGTAGTGCTTATATAACATTAACACAAAACGATATTTTAAATGCAGACAATGAAGTTATTGAAGAAATAGAAACAAAAACCGAAACCATTGAAATAAGTTCAAAGGAAAACAATAAGTTTTTAAACGATTATATAAGTTGTTCATTCTACATTAAAGGAAGCAGTTTATACAACACATCATTTAAACTAAAACTTACTCTTGGTTCAGACGAACAAGAAGCCGAAGGTGTTGTCGCTTTTGATAATATTACAATAGAATATCTTTCCGAAAGCAATTATACTTCTGTATCTACGGGAACATATGTTAAAAAAGTAAACCTTCAAAGTTCTACTAACACATTTGGAATTACAAATTCTACATTCAACACCACCGAAAAAGCAGAAAGTGCCCTAACCTATCCACTAACCCCAACAAGTTGGGCACACAATACAGGTGACGAAGATAGTGTATACTTTGGTGTAATAAATACCAATACAACAGTTTTCAATGCTCATAAGAGTGAATTTAAAATTTCTGCAAACCCAGGAAATCCAGAAGGCTTCCTGTCAACAGACAAGGATACAAACAATATCCTTATGATGTACAATTTTAGGGATACTTATCAAAGTGCAACTTCAAGCAGTTTTGATTTGGATACCAATAGTTATTATAAACTTAGTTTTGCATACAAACTATTACCAACAAGTTCTATTAAAAATATTTTGTTTGTATATATAACAGATAGTGATGGTAATATACTATACGCTGACGAGGGCATATCTGGAACAAACGGTAATTGGAAGAATTACGAATTGTATATTAGTTCAAATTCATATTCGAACTCACTAAAACTAATTTTATCACTTGGAAACGAAGATAATAATTTAACAGGTCAAGCATTCTTTGATAATGTGACAGTAGTAAAACAAGAAAACTTAACCAAAGAAGAATATGATGCAATAGCCGTAGACAATAAAGTTCTTGATTTTGAAGAAGGAAACTTTAACCTTGTAAAAGATGAAGGAAATGACTTCTTAACTGCATTAAGATATAACGGCTCATTAGAAGAAGGCACAATGCCAGAGTATGGTATTGCAGATGCCTCTGGTGGAATAATTGATGAACAAACAGCAGAAGAAGTATTTGATGTACAATGTTCACCAGAAAATGAAAATGCCTTGAAATATATGATGGTTATTAAAACATTTAATAAGGCAACATATTCAATGACTGCAATGGACGATATTTCGCTTACTGCTGGAACATATTATAGATTTACAATATATATTAAAACAATCACACAAACACCAGAGGATTACGAAGGTGAGTTTGGCGCAGAGTTTGGTTTAAGTGGTTTAAAAGAAAAAATCGAAAACGTACTAGCAAGTGATTGGACAAAATACTATATATATGTAAATTGCACCGAAGATGCAACAGTAAACCTCAGATTTGCGTTTAAGAGCTTAGATATGCAGACAACAGGCACCGTATTCTTTGATAATTATGAGTATACAACAATAGAGGCCGATGACTTTAATGTAACGAGATTAAACTTTGAGGGAGAAAAAACATATCTCTTTATTGGCGATACAAATGCCGATACGGACGAAGAAGAAACAACATCATCATTTAATGCAACAGCATTATGGTATGCAATACCAACAGCGATCTTAGCCGTTTCTCTTATACTTGCTATAGTTGCATATTTAATGAAAAAAGTTAAAATAAAAAAATGGGAAAAGAGAAGAATAAATCAATATGACAGAGAAAGAACTGTTCATAGAGATGTAATAAGAGCCGAAGCAGAAACTAGAAGAAATGCACAAGTAAAAGAATTAAACGAACAAATCAAACATTGCGAAGAAGAAATTGCTAAAATAGATGACATAAGGAGCAAACGACAAGGAACTCGTCGTAGTGAAAATTTAGGAAAAATTACACGTAGTGCCGAAAGAGAGTTTAAACAATTCGCCAAACGAAGAACTGCAATAGAAAACAGAATTATCATGTTAAACAAACAAATAGACAACATGAACACAGCCGAGTATTTACTATCAGTTCAACATAAAATAGCTGTTGAAAAAGCAAGAGCCGAAAGAGAAGCTCGTGAAAAATCATTTATAAAGCAAAAAAAAGAAAAAACTAGCAAAAAGAAATAAGCATAAAATAATACTTGATTTTTAGTTAATAAAAAAATATTCAAAAGATTTACCTCTCTTGAATATTTTTTTATCATATAAGCAAAAAACAACAGGATAAAATAGTCTAAAATAATATTCCAATTTAAACAATAGCGTTTAATCCAACATAAAGCATATATCTAACCTAGCCTTGACTTATATATAGATTTATAATAATTAACTTTTTTTAAATAATTTCTTGTTTCTGCATATGGTATTATTTTTAGTTGTTTTTGATCATCAGAATAATCTTCACAATTAAGCCAAGATTTTACTATTCCCTCTCCTGCATTATATGAACATATGGCAACATCTTCATATTTAAATTTTTTTATTAAATAATTCAAATAATATGTACCAAATTTAATATTTATGTTTACATCAAATAAATCATATTCGTCTTGTCCAATTTTTAATGCAATCCACTTAGCAGTGCTCGGCAATATTTGCATAAGGCCCACTGCCCCCTTACTACTTTTTGCATTTTCATTAAAATTACTCTCGGCTTTAATTATTGCAAAAACAAGCTCTTGCTTAACATTGTAAGCTTTAGAATAATAATTTATTTGTTTTTTGTATTTAAAAGGAAATATAAATATATTTAATAAAAAAATTAAAAAAATACTA
>JAGCEE010000315.1 GCA_017650795.1 Clostridia bacterium
AAATGTTTGACTTTTGCGGTTTTTTATTATATAATATACATAATACTGAGGTGAAAAATGAAAAAGGGCGATTTAAAACAAGAACAAGTTTATAATTTTTTGCTTGATTATATGGATAATCATAGTTATCCCCCATCATATCGTGAAATTGCTGTTGGAACAAATATAAAATCAACAAATTCAGTTAAAAAATATTTAGATGTTTTAGAACAAAAAAATCTAATTACAAAAAGTGGAACAAAAAACAGAAGCATAGAAATTGTTAAAAAGAGTTTAAATTTGGATAAAGAATTAGTAAAAGTACCACTAATTGGAAAAGTTGCAGCAGGCAATCCTATTTTAGCATTTGAAAACTTTGAAGATGAATTTGTTATGTCAAAATCCATCTTTGGAACAAGTCAAGAGTTATTTATGCTAAAAATTGCTGGCGATAGCATGATAGATATTGGCATTGATGATGGCGACTTGGTTGTTGTAAAAAAACAAAACACAGCCGAAAATGGCGATATTGTTGTTGCATATATTGATGGAAGCGCAACAGTTAAAACATTTTATTTTGATGGCACGCAGGTGCGTCTACAACCTCAAAATGCACTATATAGACCAATAATTACAAAAGACTGCCAAATACTTGGTAAAGTGCTTGGTTGCATTAAAAAGTTTTAGTCATGGTATATCTTGCCATGCATAAACACTTAATTTATAAAAAAAATAATCAAATTGGATTATTTTTTTTACTATATTTATTATTAGTTATTTCCGTACGTGTCTATAAGATTTTCAGCAACAATTTTTGCATGTTCATATGTTAAACCGCCCTGAAAATATGCAACATAAGGAGCCCGTATTGGGCTATCGCACGAAAGCTCTATTGATGCCCCCTGCACGAAAGTTCCGGCTGCCATTATAACCTTATCTTCGTATCCAGGCATTTCCCAAGGAAGTGGCGTTGCATCGCTATCAACCGGACTACATTTTTGAATTAGCTGCACAAATTTAATTAACTCGTCTTCTGAGTTAAAGAATATTGATTTTACAATATCAAAACTTTTTTCATTAGATGATGGAAAAACCCTAAAATTAAGTTTTTCCATTACCTTACCAATTAAATATGCTCCTTTTAGCGCATTTTTTACTATGCTTGGCGCAATAAACAAACCTTCATAAAATAGCCTATATCCAGCCTCGTAAGAGCCAACTTCCATGCAAATTGATGGTGCGGTAAGCCTGCATTCTACCAACTTTACTGCTTTTTTTGTACCAACGATGTATCCACCCGTGGATACAATTCCACCACCAGCGTTTTTGCAAAGAGAACCAACGACCAAATCGGCACCAACATCGCTTGGTTCTACTTTTTCTACAAATTCACCATAACAATTATCAACAAATATTAAGCAATCATTATTTATTTTACGAATTGCTTGTATTGCATCTTTAATTTCTTCAACAGAAATTGCACTTCTTATGCTATACCCCCTAGACCTTTGAATATAAATCATTCTTGGGCTAAGATTTTTGATATTTTTTATAGTTGTGTCTATATCTATATGACCATTATCAAAGAGGTTTTGTATTTTAAATTCTATACCAAAGTCTTTTAAACTGCCATTATCTTTGCCTTCAATTCCAAAAATCGCCTCTTGCAAAGTATCATATGGCGCACCGGTAATAGATAATACCAAATCTTTCGGTCTTAAAACGGATGAAAGTGCCAAAAACAATGCATGAGTACCACAAGTAATAAGTGGCGAAACAACAGCCATTTCTGCCCCAAAAACATCGGCAAATACCTTATTTAGTGTATCTCTGCCAACATCAGAGTTTCCGTAGCCTGTGCTACCGTAAAAATGCCTAAGTTCTATACTTTCTTTTTGAAAAGCATTTAATACTTTTTTTTGATTATAAAATGCGATATCGTCAAGATTATCAAACATTTCTTTAAGTTCATTTTCACACTGATTTAAAAAACTAATTTTATCCATTTTTTACTCCAAATAAGACATCATTTTTTTTGCTGTATCCTTAATTCCATTATACTGAACAATTATTGCATCGTTAAATTGATTTATAAATGTAAATTGCCTTTTTGCATAATTTCTTGTTTTTTGTTTTAATACTTCCTTGCACTCCAAAAGTGTGCTTGTTCCATCAAAATATGGTTTTAATTCTTTATAGCCTATTGCTTTCATTGCAAGACTATTTGGAATATTTAAATCAAACA